>JBGPSI010000003.1:0-83214 GCA_041490045.1 Bradyrhizobium sp. | reverse complement strand
TTCGATGACGCGGACATCGTGGTGATGCGCGGCCAGAATTTTCTGCTCATGCGGCCGCCGACTGCGGCGCGACGCGCTTTCGCCGATGTTGTAATCGGCGATGATGCTGTTGCGCGCGTCGTCGCTGCGGTTGAGCATGTGCAGGTCGTAATGGGCCGACAGCGCCTCGCACACCTTGATGCCGCGCACGCTGTTGCCGTGGCTGTCGAGCTTTGGCGAGTAACTGCCGAGCCCGAGCCGCGCCGGCAGCGCCGCCAGAATGCCGCCGCCGACGCCGCTTTTGGCGGGAATGCCGACCCGATAGATCCATTCGCCGGCGTAGTCGTACATGCCGGAGGAGGTCATCACCGAGAGCGTGCGCGAGATGGCGTAGGGCGTCATCACTTGTTCGCCGGTCACCGGATTTTTGCCGCGATTGGCCAGCGTCGCGGCCATGATGGCGATATCGCGCGCGGTCACCAGGATGGCGCATTGCCGGAAATAGACCTCGAGCACCTTGCTGACGTCGTCCTTGATGACGCTGGAGTTGCGCAGGAGATAGGCGATGGCGCGGTTGCGGTCGCCGGTTGCGCTCTCGGAAGCGTAGACCGCTTCGTCGACGCCGAGTTCGCGCCCGGCAAAGCGGCCGAGCGCTGCGCGGATATGTTCGAAGGCGTCGCCGCCCTTGGCCGCGCGGATCAGGCCGGAGCAGGTGATTGCGCCGGCATTGACCATCGGATTGAACGGATGGTTGTCGGCGTTGAGCCGGATCGAGTTGAAGGGATCGCCCGACGGTTCGACGCCGATCGCGCTTTCCACCCGCGCCGCTCCCAGCGTGTCCAGCGCCAGCGCGAACACGAAGGGTTTTGACATCGATTGGATGGTGAAAGGGATTCGGCTGTCGCCGACCTCGTAGACGTGACCGTCGAGGGTGGCGAGGCTGATGCCGAATTGATCGGGATCGGCCTTGCCGAGTTCGGGGATGTAGTCGGCGACGTCGCCGGCGGTCTCGCCGGAAAAATCCACGTGACAGGCGGTGAGGAACCGCAGCAAGGGCGGTTTCAGGGCGGCCCAGTCCTTGGCGCGCAGATCATTCATGTCGTGTCGTTTATGTTCTGTCTTGCCGCGCGAACCAGTCGCGCGTCCCGACATTACGGTGCATCGGCGCGAGCCGAAACCGGGCCGATGGGTGTTTATCAGGCAGTCTGCGCGCGGCTGTCGTGGATCAGGTCTCGATAATCGCCAGCACTTGTCCTTCGGCGACGACATCGTCGATGCTGACGAGAATCAATTTGAGCGTTCCGGCGGCGGGCGCGGCAACCGGGATTTCCATTTTCATCGCTTCGACGAATGCGACGTCATCGCCATCGCCGATGCGCACTCCAACTTCGACGGGAAGCGCGCAAACGCGACCGGCCACCTCGGTCACCACCTTGATATCTGGCATACCACACTCCGGGGACAGCCGCCGCGCGCACTGCGATCGAGATGCGCGCATCATGAAGGGCGGGCGCCCTCGGCTTTTTGTTGTGGGCGCAGATTGCCTGAGGTAGCTTGTTCTGCAAGTGGAATTTTATTCCGCAGAGCGGAATGAATGGGCAGGAAACCACATGGGACGACGCTCGGAGCGGCTCAGCAGACAGGGAATGCTCGCCAGCGACCTCGCTGGCGAAGGGGATGTGATCCAGGTGGTGTCGCGCGCGTTCGACGTGTTGCGCTGCTTCGAGAGCCACGAGGCGCGGCTCGGCAATCTGGAGATTTCCAATCGCTGCGGTCTGCCGCGATCGACCGTGTCGCGCCTGACGCACACGCTGACCCGGATGGGCCAGCTCGTCTATCTGCCGCGCGACCAGAAATACCGCATCGGCCCGAGCGCGGTCGCGATGAGCACCTCGATGATGCGGGGGCTGCAGTTGCGCAACCTGATCCGGCTGCGGCTGCAGGACGTCGCCGAGCAATTGCCGGGAACCGTCGGCTTCGTCATTCCCGACCGTTTCCATCTCGTCTATCTCGAATTTGCCCGCGCCGCCAACGCGCTCGGCCTGCATGAAAGCACCGGCAGCCGCATCGCGATGTCGAGCACGGCGGCGGGCCACGCCTATACGGCCGCGCTCGACGAGGAGGTCGGCGCAGCCTTGCTCGCGGAAATGGAACGCGAAATCCCCGAAGGCGCCAAACTGCTGCGGCCCCGCCTCGAGGCCAACAGGCGCTTCCTGCGCGAGCACGGCTACGTCGTCGCCTGCGGCCTGTGGAGCCCGCACATCAACGGCCTCGCGGTGCCCATGTGGTCGCCGCAGTACCAGACCTTCGTCGTGGTGACGATCGGCCTGTTGTCCGCGATGTATGACGAGAAGCGGCTTCACAGGGAAGTGGCGCCGCAGATGCGCCAACTGGGTGCCGTGGTCGGCAGCCTGCTCGAGGGCGCCGACGGAGAGCTCTTCAGCAATCGGCTGGAAAGGAAGGCGCTTCCGGTGTCACCTCATAACAATAATAAAATCATCAAGGCGGAGGATACGAATGAACTGGAAGCCGGAACTCGACGATCTCGCTCGGCGCGAAGCGTTCGCGCGCGAGATGGGAGGCGTTGACAAGGTCAAGCGGCAGCGTGACCAGGGCCGGCTCACCGTTCGCGACCGCATCGACGGCCTGGTCGATCGGAACAGCTTCCACGAGGTCGGCGCGATTTCCGGCACCGCCGAATATGACGAGCACGGCGAGCTCAGGAACCTGACGCCGGCGAACTGCGTGTTCGGCCGCGGCAAGATCGACGGCCGGACCGTGGTCGTGGTCGGCGACGATTTCACCGTCCGCGGCGGCTCGGCGGATGCTTCGATCTCGGCCAAGCCGCTGATGGCCGAGGAGATGGCGCACGACTTCCGGCTGCCGATCATCCGGATGATCGAAGGCTCCGGCGGCGGCGGCTCGGTGAAGACCATCGAAACCAAGGGCGCGGCCAATCTGCCGGGCGGCGTCGGCGGCACCCGCTGGTACTGGTACACGATCGCGAACATGGCGCGGGTGCCGGTGGTGGGCCTCGGGCTCGGTTCGGTCGCGGGCCTCGGCGCGGCAAGGCTGGCCGCCAGCCATTATTCGGTCATGACGAAGAACTCCGCGATGTTCGTCGCGGGACCGCCGGTCGTCAAACGGCTCGGCCAGGACCTTACCAAGCAGGAGCTCGGCGGTGCCGAGATCCAGACCCGTGCGGGTGGCGTCGATGACGCCGTCGAGACCGAGGAGGAGGCGTTCGAGCGCGCGCGGCGCTTCCTGTCTTTTCTGCCGTCCTCGGTCTATGGGCTGCCGCCGACGGTGCCTGGCGATGACGATCCGGAACGCGCCGAGGAATCGCTGATGAAGGCGGTGCCGCGCAACCGCCGCCAGGTCTACAAGATGCGGCCGATCATCAACGCGGTGGTCGACAAGGGCTCGTTCTTCGAGATGGCGGCGAATTTCGGCCGTCCGGTCATCACCGGCTTGGCCCGGCTGGAAGGCCGCGGGGTGCTGCTGCTCGCCAGCGATCCCTTCCATTATGGCGGGTCGTGGACGGCGGAAGCCTGCCAGAAGGTGGTGCGGTTCGTCGATCTCGCCGAGACCTTCCACCTGCCGGTGGTCTATCTGATGGATTGCCCGGGCTTCATGATCGGGCTCGAGGCCGAGAAGTCGGCCACCATCCGCCACGGCGTGCGCGCGATGGCCGCCGTCAACCAGTCCACCGTGCCCTGGTGCACCATCATCGTGCGTAACGCCTTCGGCGTTGCCGGCGTCGTGCACCAGCCGTCGAACCGCTTCTCGATGCGCTATGCCTGGCCGTCGGCCTATTGGGGCTCGCTGCCGCTGGAAGGCGGCATCGAGGCGGCCTATCGCGCCGACATCGACGCCGCGGACGATCCGCAAGGAAAGCTGAAGGAAATCGAGGATCGCCTCAACAAATTGCGTTCGCCGTTCCGCTCGGCCGAGAAATTCTGGGTCGAGGAGATCATCGACCCACGCAAGACCCGTTCGCTGCTGTGTGAGTTTGCGCGCCTGGCCGAGCCGCTGCGCACGCCGGGCCCGCCGTCCAACATGGCGACGAGGCCGTGAGGCGCGAATGGTGATAGCGAATGGCGAATAGGGAAGATTCCATTCGCTACACGCTACTCGCCATTCGCCATCTTCACACCGCCACCGGCTTCGGCGGCCGCGAGATCGCCAGCACGATCAGCGCCGCGATAACACAGAGCGCGCCGGCGACGAAGAACGCCGGCAGATAGGTCGCGAGCAGCGTTCGCGACAGGCCGGCGCCGAAGGCGGCAGTAGCCGCGCCCATTTGATGGCCGGCGAAAATCCAGCCGAACACGAGATTGGCGCGTTCCGGCCCGAACCGCTGCGCGGTCAGCCGCACCGTCGGCGGCACGGTTGCGATCCAGTCGAGCCCATAGAACATCGCAAACAGCGACAGGCCGTAAAACGAGAAATCGGAAAAGGGGAGGAACAGCAGCGACAGCCCGCGCAGGCCGTAATACCAGAACAGCAGCCAGCGGTTGTCGTAACGGTCCGACAGCCAGCCCGACATGATGGTGCCGAAGAAATCGAACACGCCCATGGCGGCGAGCAGGCTCGCCGCCTGCACCTGCGGAATGCCGAAATCGAGACACATCGGAATCAGATGCACCTGGATCAGCCCGTTGGTGGAGGCGCCGCAGATGAAGAAGGTCGCAAACAGGATCCAGAACACCCGCTGCTTGGCGGCATCGCGCAGCGTGCCGAGCGCGGCCGCCATGATCGGCGCGTTGTTGGCAGGCGGTGCCGGCAACGGCTCCGTGCCCTCGTCGCCGAACGGCCGCAGGCCGACATCAGAAGGACGATCACGCATTAACATCAGCACCGCGAATGCCGCGACGGCGAGCATCACGCACATCAGCCCCAGCGCGATCCGCCAACCCATCCGCTCGGTGATGCTGGCGAGCAGCGGCAGGAACACCAATTGCCCGGTGGCGACGCTTGCGGTGAGAATCCCGACCACTAGCCCCCGCCGCGCCGCGAACCAGCGCGCGGCGATGGTGGCGCCCAGCACCAGCGCGGTCATGCCGGTGCCGATGCCGATCACGACGCCCCACAGCAGCATCAATTGCCAGACTTTCGTCATGGCCAGCGAGGTCACGAGTGCCGAAGCCACGATCAGCAGCGCCGACAGCGTCACGTTGCGCAATCCGTAGCGGTTCAGCAGTGCCGCCGCGAACGGCGCCATCAGGCCGAAGAGAATAAAACGGATCGACAGCGCCGAGGAGATTTCCGCGGTGGTCCAGCCGAATTCACGCTGCAACGGCACGATGAAGACGCCGGGGGCGCCGACCGTGCCAGCGCTGATCAGCGCGGTGAAAAATGTCACGCCGACCATCACCCAGCCGTAATGGATGTTGCGGCGGGCGAGGGCGGTTGACAGCCAGTTGGAGATCATGGAATTTCAAGCTTCCTGCCGGTTGGGCGCTGGCAAACAATCTGTTAGGTAATGATTTCTCGGCGATGACTAGACCGGGAGATGCCCTGTCGCCTATCCGATTCGCGACAGAGCTATCCCGGGTGCGAAGTTTTCGCCGGCGTGTCAGTGCACGATACGCTCCACCGCGATCGCGGTGGCTTCGCCGCCGCCGATGCAGAGCGCCGCGACGCCGCGTTTGAGGTTCTGGGCTTCCAGCGCATGCAATAATGTCACGATCAGCCGGGCGCCGGTGGCGCCGATGGGGTGGCCGAGCGCGCAGGCGCCGCCGTTGATGTTGAGTTTTTCGCGCGGAATTCCGAGATCGCGCTGCGCTGCCATCGCCACCACGGCGAAGGCCTCGTTGATCTCGAACAGGTCGACATCGCCGACGCTCCAGCCGATCTTGTCGAGCAATTTGCGGATCGCCGGGATCGGCGCGGTGGTGAACCATTGCGGTTCCTGGCTGTGGGTGGCGTGGCCCTTGATCTCGGCCAGCACGGGCAGGCCGTCGCGATCGGCGAGCGACCGTTTTGCCAGGATCAGCGCTGCGGCGCCGTCGGCGTTGGCCGAGGAGGCGGCCGGCGTGATGGTGCCGTTGGCGCGGAACGCCGGCTTCAGCCCGGGGATCTTGGCCGGATCGACTTTCAGCGGATGCTCGTCATTGGCGACGGTGCGCGGACCGGCTTTTTCCTTCACCGTGATCGGCACGATCTCGGCCTTGAACGCGCCGCCTTCCACAGCCTTGCGCGCGCGGCTCAGCGTTTCCATCGCGTAAGCGTCCTGCGCGGCGCGGGTGAACTGGTAGGCCTCCGCGGTGGCTTCGCCGAAATCGCCCATCGAGCGGCCGGACTCATAGGCGTCTTCGAGACCGTCCATGAACATGTGGTCGATGATGCGGTCGTGGCCGGCGCGATAGCCGCCGCGCGCTTTCGCCAGCAAATAGGGCGCATTGGTCATGCTCTCCATGCCGCCCGACAGCACGATCTCGGCGGAGCCCGCATGGATGATGTCATGCGCCAGCATGGTGGCTTTCATGCCGGAGCCGCAGACCTTGTTGACGGTGGTGGCGCCGGTCGCATCCGGCAGTTTGGCGCCGCGCGCGGCCTGTCGCGCCGGGGCCTGGCCCTGTCCGGCCGGCAGCACGCAGCCCATGAAAACCTCGTCGATCCGCTCGGGCGACAGTTTGGCCCGCTCGACGGCGGCGCCGATCACGTGGGAACCGAGCTGATGGGCGGAAAACGGCGAAAGTTCCCCCATGAACCGGCCGAGAGGCGTGCGGGCGGCGGAAACGATGACGACGGGATCGGAAGCTGCGGCCATGGCGGACTCCTCATTTTTTCAGAGTGGTTTCTTACATTATGGTTATCATATAATGCGCCGCAAAAAATGCAACGGCAATGGGGAGATAAATTGTCTGTCGGGCGCTAGCGCTTCCGATTGATGAAAGCCTGCATCAGCTGCTGCGGTTCGCCGGTCAGGTAGGATTGCCCGAACACCGAGATTGAAAGGTCGACCGATTCCTTCAGCGGCAATTCTTCCCATTGCCGCAGCAGGGCCTTTTGCGCGCGCAAGGCGCCAGGCGCGCATTCCAGCAGCGCCGCCACGGTTTTCTCGACCGCGGCATCGAGGCCGCCTTGCGGGGCGACCACGTCGATCAGTCCCCAGCCGAGCGCGGTGGGCGCGTCGATATTCTCCGCCGTCATCACCAGCCAGCGGGCGCGGCCCCAGCCGATCAGCCGCGGCAGCAGTGCGGCGTGAATCACGGAGGGGATTCCGACCCTGACCTCGGGCATGCCGAATCTGGCGTCGTGGGCGGCGATGCGGAAGTCGCAGGCGGCGGCGAATTCCAGGCCGCCGCCGAGGCACCAGCCGGGCATCCGCGCGATCACCGGCGCCGGAAACGCCCGCACCGTCTCGCAGAGATCGCGCAGGCCCGTGATGAATTTCTCCGCGGAGGCCTGGTCGAGCGTGGCCATTTCCTTGATGTCGGCACCGCCGATCATGCTCTTTTCGCCCTGGCCTGAAATGACCAGCACGCGAAGATGCCGGTCCGACGCCAGCAGCTCCAGCCCCTCGCGCAACCCGTTTATCACCGCCGATCCCAGGATGTTGAGCGTCCCGGCATTGGAAATCGTCAGGCGAACGACGCCGCGCGGGTCGCGGTCGACGCCGCAATAGGGGTTGAGCATTTGCATGGACGGTCTGGCGAATGAATATCGACGTCGGCGAGAGCTATTCCCGATCAAATCGCCGACTTGTCAAGCAGGCCTTAACCTGATCTATGCCATGGCGGCTGGTAGCAGCTAACCGCTCGATCAATGTCCGGTAGCAGCCTGTAATTAGCTGCAGCTTTTTCGGGCCGCTTTAGCTATTATATGACTAGGGACATCTTATAGGACTGCCGATGCGCTACTCCAGGGAACACAAGCTCGAGACCCACGACCGGATCGTCAAGCGCGCCTCGGTGCGGCTGCGCGAGAAGGGCGCCCACGGTATCGGGGTCGCCGACCTGATGAAGGACGCAGGCCTGACCCATGGCGGGTTCTACGCCCATTTCGATTCCCGGGAAGCGCTGGTGATCGAGGCTTTTGCCTATGCGATGGATCGCTCGACCGAGCGCTGGCGCAAGCTCGGCGAACTGACGCCACCGGACAAGCGCCTGGCGGCGATCGTGGATTCCTACCTGACCACGACGCACCGCGACGATCCCGGCCATGGCTGCGCGGTTCCGACACTGGGCGCGGAAATCGCCCGCGAGAGCCCGAAAACCCGCAAGGCCTTCGCGGCCAAGCTGGAGCAGATGGTAGACATGATCGCCGAGCAGATTCCGGGTCTCCCACGCAAGACCGCGCGCAAGCAGGCGGAGGCGACACTCGCGACCATGATGGGTACCCTGGTGCTGGCCCGCATCGCCGGCAATGGCGAGTTTTCCGACGAGATTTTGGCCGCGGGACGCGAGGCCGTGCTGGAGCGTGCGACGCCGCCAAAGCGCGCCGCGAAGAAATCCGTCGCCAGAAAGGCCGCCGCGCCGGCCCGGACCTGACGGAAGGCGCGCGTCGTCCCATGCGACGTTGGTCGTAGGGGAACGAAAAGGCGAGCGAGCCGGCATTTTCGCAAATCCGCCGCGCATCGAGACCCTTTCCAAACGCCCCAAAGACTGCAAGATGCCGCCAAAACCTGCACCCGACGGTCTTGGAGGAACGCATGCGTACAATCGGACATTTTATCGGCGGCCGTGAGGTCAAGGGCACTTCCGGGCGCTTCGCGGACGTCTTCGAGCCGATGACCGGCGACGTCCAGGCCCAGGTGGCGCTCGCCTCCAAGGCCGAGCTCCGCGCCGCGGTCGAGAACGCCAAAGCCGCGCAAGCGGAGTGGGGTGCAACCAATCCGCAGCGCCGCGCCCGCGTCATGATGAAGTTCCTCGAACTGGCCCAGCGCGACTACGACAAGCTCGCCGACCTGTTGGCGCGCGAGCACGGCAAGACCATTCCCGACGCCAAGGGCGACATCCAGCGCGGCCTCGAAGTGGTCGAATTCGCCTGCGGCATTCCGCATCTGATGAAGGGCGAATATACCGAGGGCGCCGGCCCCGGCATCGACATCTATTCGATGCGCCAGCCGCTCGGAGTGGTCGCCGGCATCACGCCGTTCAATTTCCCCGCCATGATCCCGATGTGGAAGTTCGCCCCCGCGATCGCCTTCGGCAACGCGTTCGTGCTGAAGCCGTCGGAGCGCGATCCCGGTGTGCCGATGGCGCTCGCAGCGTTGATGATCGAGGCCGGCCTGCCGCCGGGCATCCTCAATGTCGTCAACGGCGACAAGGAAGCGGTCGACGCCATCCTGGACGATCCCGATATCAGGGCCGTCGGCTTCGTCGGATCCTCGCCGATCGCGCAATACATCTACGAGCGGGCGGCTGCCACCGGCAAGCGCGCGCAGTGCTTCGGCGGCGCCAAGAACCACGCCATCGTGATGCCCGACGCCGACATGGACCAGACCGTCGACGCCCTGATCGGCGCGGGCTACGGCTCGGCCGGCGAGCGCTGCATGGCGATCTCGGTCGCCGTCCCCGTCGGCAAGACCACCGCCGACCGGCTGATGGAAAAGCTTATTCCTCGCGTCGAATCCCTGAAGATCGGCACCTCGATCGATCCGTCGGCGGATTACGGCCCGCTGGTAACCAAGGCCGCCCTCGATCGCGTGAAAAACTATGTCGAGATCGGCATCCAGGAAGGAGCAAAACTCGCGGTCGACGGCCGCGGCTTCAAGATGCAGGGCTACGAAAACGGCTTCTACATGGGCGGCTGCCTGTTCGACAACGTGACCAAGGACATGCGGATCTACAAGGAAGAGATCTTCGGGCCGGTGCTCTCGGTGGTGCGCGCGCACGACTACAAGGAAGCTTTGGCGCTGCCATCCGACCACGACTACGGCAATGGTGTAGCGATCTTCACCCGCGACGGCGACGCCGCGCGCGATTTCGCGGCCAAGGTCAATGTCGGCATGGTCGGCATCAACGTGCCGATCCCGGTGCCGATCGCCTATTACACCTTCGGCGGCTGGAAGAAGTCCGGCTTCGGCGATCTCAACCAGCACGGCCCGGATTCGATCCGCTTCTACACCAAGACCAAGACGGTGACGGCGCGCTGGCCGTCCGGCGTCAAGGAAGGCGCGGAGTTCTCGATCCCGACGATGAACTGATCGCGTCGATAGCAGATGCAATTCGCTCTCAACGAGGACCAGATTGCGGTTCGCGATATGGCGCGGGATTTTGCCGCGGAGAAAATCGCGCCGCATGCGCTGCGCTGGGACGAGGAGAAGCATTTCCCGGTCGATGTGATGCGCGAGGCGGCCAAGCTCGGCATCGGCGGCATCTATATCCGCGCCGATGTCGGCGGCTCGGCCTTGAGCCGATTCGACGCCGCGCTGATCTTCGAGGCCCTGGCGCAGGGCTGCCCGACGGTGTCGGCCTTCATCTCGATCCACAACATGGCGTCGTGGATGATCGACGCCTTCGGCGACGAGACCCAGCGACGGAAATGGCTGCCGAAACTCTGCACAATGGAGCTGGTGGCAAGCTATTGCCTGACCGAGCCGGGCTCCGGCTCGGACGCGGCGGCGCTGCGCACCCGCGCGGTGCGCGACGGCGACCATTACGTGCTCAACGGCCAGAAGCAGTTCATTTCCGGCGCCGGCAAGGGCGATATTTACGTGGTGATGGTGCGCACCGGCGGCGACGGGCCCGGCGGCATTTCGACCCTCGTCGTCGATGGCGATACGCCGGGGCTGTCGTTCGGCGCCAATGAGCGCAAGATGGGCTGGAACGCGCAGCCCACCCGTGCGGTGATCTTCGAGAACGCGCGCGTGCCCGTCGCCAATCTTTTGGGCGAGGAGGGCATCGGCTTCAAGATCGCGATGGCCGGCCTCGAC
Source organism: Bradyrhizobium sp. (assembly GCA_041490045.1). Lineage (GTDB taxonomy): Bacteria > Pseudomonadota > Alphaproteobacteria > Rhizobiales > Xanthobacteraceae > Bradyrhizobium. The sequence continues at coordinate 72,350 of JBGPSI010000003.1, read as the reverse complement.
GGCGGCCGCCTCAATATCGCGGCCTGTTCGCTCGGCGGGGCGCAATCCGCGCTCGACAAGTCGCTGGCCTACATGAAGGAGCGCAAAGCCTTCGGAAAGCGCCTCGACGAATTCCAGGCGCTGCAGTTCCGCCTTGCCGACATGGCGACCGAACTGGAAGCGGCGCGGACTTTTTTGTGGCGCGCGGCGGCTGCGCTCGACCGCAAGGATCCCGACGCGACCATGCTGTGCGCGATGGCAAAACGGTTCGGCACCGATGTCGGATTCGAGGTCGCCAACCAGGCGCTGCAGTTGCACGGCGGCTACGGCTATCTCAGCGAATACGGCATCGAAAAGATCGTGCGCGACCTGCGCGTGCACCAGATCCTCGAAGGCACCAACGAGATCATGCGGCTGATCGTTTCGCGCAAGCTGATCGAGGGCGCGCGATGACCGCTTCTGCCGCTGCTGTTGCGACCGAGCCTGACCTGATCGTGCGGCGCGAAGGCGCGGCCGGAATCATCCGGCTCAACCGCCCGAAGGCGATCAACGCCATGACATCGGAGATGTCGATCGGCATCGACAAGGCGCTGGATCAGTTCGAGACCGACCCGGCGATCGCGCTGGTGCTGCTGGAGGGCGCCGGCGAGCGCGGATTGTGCGCCGGCGGCGACATCCGCGGGCTGTACGAAAGCTCGCGCGAGGGCGGCGACCTCGGCAAACGCTTCTGGCGCCAGGAATACATCATGAACGCGCGCATCGCGCGATTTCCGAAACCCTATGTCGCCTTCATGGACGGGCTGGTGATGGGCGGTGGCGTCGGGCTATCCGCGCATGGCAGCCACCGCGTCGTGACGGAGAAGACAAAGCTGGCGATGCCGGAAGTCGGTCTCGGCTTCTTTCCCGATGTCGGCGGCACCTTTCTGTTGTCGCACTCGCCGGGCGAGATCGGCACCTATTTCGGGCTCACCGGCCAGACCATGAACGGCCCCGATGCGATCCATGCCAGATTCGCCGATGTGGTCGTGCCCTCCGGCAAACTCGCCGGCTTACGCGAAACGCTGGTCAACCTTCGCGCCGGCGCGAACGCCGCCGAGGTGAAGGCGGCGATCGACGGTCTCTCGACCGGTGAGACGGTGGGACCGGTGGCCGCGCAGCAGTCGCAGATCGACCGCTGGTTCGCCCATGACCGGATGGAAGATATTTTCGCCGACCTCAGGCGGGACGGCTCCGAGCTTGCGCAAGCGACGCTGAAGGCGTTGAACGAGAAGTCGCCGCGCGGCATGGTGGTGGCGCTAAAACTGCTGCGGCTGTCGCGGCAATCGACCTCGCTGGAACAATGCCTGGTGCGGGAATATCGTGCCGCGCTGGAAGTGTTCAGAAGCGATGATTTTCGTGAGGGCGTGCGCGCCGCCGTGATCGACAAGGACCGCAATCCGAAGTGGTCTCCGCCGCGCATCGAGGACGTGACGCCGGAAATGGTCGCGCCTTACTTTTCGGAGATCGGCGACGACGAACTGGTGTTCGACAAGATAAAATAGAAACTGCTGACGGAGGGAACGAGACCATGGCAAACATCGCATTCATCGGCCTCGGCAACATGGGTGGCCCGATGGCGGCCAATCTGGTCAAGGCCGGCCACAAGGTGACCGCGTTCGACCTGATGGCGGCCTCGCGCGACCAGGCCAAGGCCGACGGCGCTGGGATCGCCGAGAGCGCGGTCGGCTCGGTGAAGGGCGCGGACGTCGTCGTCACCATGTTGCCGGCCGGCAAGCATGTCATCTCGGTCTGGACCGACGTCGTTCCGTCCATGACCAAGGGCACCTTGATCATCGATTGCTCCACCATCGACGTCGAGAGTGCAAAACAGGCCCATGCGCTGGCGGCGAAACATGGCGTGCTCTCGGTCGACGCCCCGGTGTCCGGCGGCACCGGCGGCGCCAAGGGAGCGACCCTGACCTTCATGTGCGGCGGCGAGGACAAGGCGTTCGCGGCCGCCAGGCCCGTGCTGGAAAACATGGGCAAGAAGATCGTGCATTGCGGCGGCGCGGGCGCGGGCCAGGCGGCGAAGATCTGCAACAACATGATCCTCGGCATTTCCATGATCGCGGTTGGCGAAGCCTTTGCGCTGGCCGAAAAACTGGGGTTGTCGCACCAGGCGCTGTTCGACGTCGCCTCGACCTCGTCGGGGCAATGCTGGTCGCTGACATCCTATTGTCCGGTACCGGGCCCGGTGCCGGCTTCGCCCGCCAATAACGGCTACAAGCCCGGCTTCGCCTCGGCGCTGATGGTCAAGGACCTGACGCTGGCGCAGGATGCGGCCAAGGCCGCCGGTGCCGCGACGCCGCTCGGCAAGCACGCGCAGGAAATCTACAAGGCGTTCGATGCCGCCGGAAATGGCGGGGTCGATTTCTCGGGCATTATCCAGCACGTCCGGGGTCTCGCGGGAAAATAGCGGGGGAGCCGATGACGACATTTCAGGAAGCGCGTTCGTTTCTGCTCAATCATCGCACCGATTACGATGCCGCGGTGAAGGGATTCTGCTGGCCGGATCCGGTGCCGTTCAACTGGGCGCTGGACTGGTTCGACGCCGAGCTGGCGCGCAATGCCGACAGCAAGGACCGCGCCGCGCTGTGGATCGTCGATGCCGGCAGCAGCCGCGAGACAAAACTGTCGTTCGAGGCGCTGTCGCGCCGCTCCAACCAGGTCGCGAATTTCCTGCGTGCGCAGGGGCTGAAGCGCGGCGATCATCTGTTGCTGCTGCTCGGCAACGTCGTGCCGCTGTGGGAGACCATGCTGGCGGCGATGAAGCTCGGCGTGGTGGTGATCCCCGCCACCACGCTATTGACCCCGGACGAACTTCGCGACCGGCTCGATCGCGGCCGCGCCAGGGTGGTGGTGGCATCGCAGGACCAGGTCGCAAAATTCTCCGGCCTCGGTGGCGACGAGCTGATCCGCATCGTCGTCAATGCGTCGTCGAAGCAGGACGGCTGGTTGGCGCTTGAGCAGGCCGCGGAGTTTCCGGAAGCGTTCACGCCGGACGGGCCGACCAGCGCCGACGAGCCGATGCTGCTGTATTTCACCTCGGGCACCACGGCAAAGCCAAAACTGGTGCGGCACAGCCAGCGCAGTTATCCCGTCGGCGCATTGTCGACGATGTACTGGCTGGGCTTGCAGCCCGGCGATGTTCATCTCAACATTTCCTCGCCGGGCTGGGCCAAGCATGCCTGGAGCTGCTTCTTCGCGCCCTGGAATGCCGGCGCCACCGTGTTCGTGGTCAATCAGCCGCGCTTCGACGCCAAGGGATTGCTCGCGACCATCGGCCGCTGCGGCGTCACTACGCTGTGCGCGCCGCCGACGGTGTGGCGGCTGTTCATCCAGGAGCGGCTGGCCGATTTCAAGGTTTCCTTGCGTGAAGTCTGCGGCGCCGGCGAACCGCTCAATCCCGAAGTGATCGATCAGGTGCGCAACGCCTGGGGGCTGACGATCCGCGACGGCTACGGCCAGACCGAAACCACGGCCCTTGCCGGCAATTCGCCGGGACAAGAAGTGAAGGTCGGGTCGATGGGCCGGCCGCTGCCGGGATACCGGGTGCAGATCACCGATATCGACGGTCATGTAACGACGGAAGGCGAAGTCACGTTGCTGCTCGGGGCCGACCGCCCGGCGGGGCTGATGCAGGGTTATCAGGGCGATGACGGCAAGCTCAGCGGCGCGGACGGCGCGCTCTACCGCAGCGGCGACGTGGTGTTCGCCGACGAGGAGGGCTATTTGACCTTCGTCGGCCGCTCCGACGACGTGTTCAAGTCATCTGACTACCGGATCAGCCCGTTCGAGCTCGAGAGCATTCTGCTCGAACACGAGAAGGTCGCCGAAGCGGCGGTCGTGCCCAGTCCCGATCCGATCCGGCTTGCGATCCCCAAGGCCTATGTGCTGCTGGTGGCGGGCGCCGAACGCACGCGCGAGACCGCGCTGTCGATCTTCCAGCACCTGCACACGCGCCTCGCGCCGTTCAAGCGGATCCGGAAGATCGAGTTCGTGACCGAACTGCCGAAGACGATTTCCGGAAAAATCCGCCGCGTGCAGTTGCGCCGGCTGGAGCACGACAACGACCGCGACGACGCGCTGCGCGGCGTGGAATTCCGCGAAGAGGATTTTCCTGAATTGCAGCAGATGCGGCCCGCCGGGTCGACGGAGAGTTGATGGATGAATGAAGTCTGGAAGAAACCGCCGGTTACGCTTGAAGCCTACCAGAACATGGTCGGCAAGGAGGTCGGCGTCTCGTCATGGCATCTGATCGATCAGAACCGGATCGACGCCTATGCCGATGTGATCGAGGATCACCAGTTCATCCACGTCGACCCCGCGCGCGCCAAACGCGAAACCGCATTTGGAACCACCATTGCGCACGGCTTCCTGACGATGTCGCTGATGAGCATCATGTCGTATGAGGTGATGCCGGTTATCGCGGGCACGACGATGGGCGTCAATTACGGTTTTGACAAACTGCGCTTTATCTCGCCGGTGCGTTCGGGCAAGCGGGTCCGCGGCCGTTTCACGCTGACGGAGGCGACGTTGCGGAAGCCGAAGGAATTGCTGTCGCGCACCGCCGTCAGCGTCGAAATCGAGGGCGAGCAGCGGTCTGCACTGGTGGCCGACTGGATCGGCCTGATTTACTTCGCCTGACTCCCAATTCGTCATGGCCGGGCTTGACCCGGCCTCCACGCCTTGTTTGAAGACAGACGTGGATGCCCGGCACAGGGCCGGGCATGACGAAAGAACCCACATTCAGGAATTCTGCACATGACAATCAGGTTTGACGGACGCGTCGCTATCGTGACCGGCGCGGGCAATGGTCTTGGACGCGCGCATGCGCTTGCGTTGGCGAGCCTCGGCGCCAAGGTCGTGGTCAACGATTTCGGCGGCGCCCGCGACGGCACCGGCGGTTCGCTGACCCCGGCGGAAAGCGTGGTCGAGGAGATCAAGAAGGCGGGCGGAGTGGCGATGGCCGACGGCGCCGACGTCTCGAATTTCGATCAGGTCAAGGCGATGGTCGCCCGCGCCACCAAGGAGTGGGGCGGCGTCGATCTGCTCTGCGCCAATGCCGGCATCCTGCGCGACAAGTCGTTCGGCAAGATGGAAGCCGCCGATTTCGCCAAAGTGCTGGACGTGCATCTAACCGGCACCTTCTATTGCTGCAAGGCGGTGTGGGACGGCATGCGCGAGCGCAATTACGGCCGCATCGTGCTGACGACCTCGTCGTCGGGCCTGTACGGCAATTTCGGCCAGGCCAATTACGGCGCGGCGAAATCCGGCATGGTCGGCCTGATGAACGTGCTGGCCGAGGAAGGCCGCAAGAGCAATATCCGCGTCAACATCATCTCGCCGACGGCGGCGACCCGCATGACCGAGGAATTGCTGCCGCCGCAGGCGCTGGAACTGATGAGGCCGGAAGCGATCACCCCGGCGGTGGAATACATGCTGAGCGAGGAGGCACCGACCCGCACCATCATGGGCGCCGGCGCCGGCTCCTTTGCCGTGATCAAGATCGTGGAAAGCGAAGGCATCAATCTGCCGAAATCCGACTGGACCCCGGATGCGATCGCGGCGCACTTTACAGAGATCAGCGACATGTCGAAGGCAAAGGCGTTGCAGGGCGCGTTCGAGCAGACACAAAAATATGTCGGCCAGGCCGCCGCACGCGCGGGGATCAAGCTGTAGAAACACCCCCGTCATTCCGGGGCGATGCGAAGCATCGAACCCGGAATCTCGATGTTAATGCGCCAGATTCCGGGTTCGCGCTGACGCGCGCCCCGGAATGACGTAAACCCCGCTTATGTCTTCTTCCCAAACCCAAATCGCCGTCATCGGCGCAGGCCCGGCCGGGCTGATGGCGGCCGAGGTGCTGGCGCGGGGCGGTGCGGCCGTCACGGTCTATGACGCGATGGCCTCGGCGGGCCGCAAGTTCCTGATGGCGGGGCGCGGCGGGCTCAATCTGACCCATAGCGAGGAGCTAGCGGCGTTCCTCACCCGTTACGGCAAGGCGACCCCGCAACTCACTGCCACCATTGAAGCATTTCCGCCGCGCGCCTTGCGCGAATGGAGCGAGGCACTGGGTCAGCCGACCTTTGTCGGCTCAAGCGGCCGGGTGTTTCCCAAGGCGATGAAAGCCTCGCCCTTGCTGCGCGCGTGGCTGCGGCGGCTCGACGCCGCGGGCGTAAAATTCGCGCTGCGTCACCGCTGGACTGGCTGGGACGAAAAGGGCCGCTTGCTGTTTGAGACTCCCGATGGGCCGGTTGCCGTCGATATCAGCGCGACTGTGCTGGCGCTGGGTGGCGCGAGTTGGCCGCGCCTCGGCTCTGATGCTGCGTGGGTGGAATTGCTCGCGGCGAAGGGCGTAAAGATCGCGCCGCTCAAGCCGGCCAATTGCGGGTTCACCGTCGCCTGGTCGGAGATCTTCCGCGACCGCTTTGAAGGCCAGCCGCTGAAGGGCATCGCGCTATCGTTCGGCCCGCGCACCGTGCGCGGAGAAGCGATCATTACACGGACCGGCATTGAGGGCGGCGCGACCTACGCGCTGTCGGCTGAACTGCGCGACGCCATCCTCGCCTCAGGGAAAGCGACCGTCCACATCGCCTTGCGGCCCGATATGGACGTCCATGTCCTGACTGCTCGCTTGGCGGTGCCGAAAGCAAAGCAGTCGTTTTCGAACTGGCTGCGCAAGGCCGCGCAGCTTTCGCCCGTCGGCATCGGCCTGTTGCAGGAAGCGGCGATCGTCTCCGGCATGTCTTTGTCGTCGCTGTCACCAGAAAACCTCGCTGAGCTAATCAACGCCGTGCCGATAAGACTAGATGGCATCGCGGCTATCGCCCGCGCGATCTCGACCGCGGGCGGAATATCGTTCGATGAACTCGATTCCGATTTCATGATCCGCCGCTTGCCCGGCGTGTTCGCATCAGGCGAAATGCTCGACTGGGAAGCCCCGACCGGCGGCTACCTGCTGCAGGCCTCGTTCGCGACAGGGGTCGCGGCGGCAAGAGGGGTGTTGAAGTGGCTAGAGAGGCAGGCTCGCTGCTTATAAATCGCGCTTGATAGGTACGGCTTGCTGCTGCGCCCTGGCAGCGACCAAATTCCGCGGCGCAACGAAATGACGCGATTTGCCGGCAAAAACGGAAGTAACCGCCTTTGATGTACAGGTCGGTATAGTGCTTTCAGCTCTAAGAGCCCTCTATGTTCGCGATATCTGGTGGAGGTATTCCTAGCACCTGCATGCGTTGCGCATTCGTGGCAAGTTTACCCAATACTTCCGCTTCGGTTAGCCAGAACAGCTCGTCCTCACCTTCCATTTTTGAGTGCTGCCGGCAAAAAGCTTCCATGGCGCGATAGCGCTGTAACGGGTTCATTCTTGACCTCCACGCTTTCTACAAGCAACAGGCGCGCCACGATTTCGCATCACAGCGGCACACGTGCCGAATCGGCAGGTGGCGGAGTAGGTGAATTACCTGCAATCGCCCTGAAATGTAGTCGTTTCTCTATCAATCATGGGAAACATCCTGTTCGTTTTGAACATCAGGGCCGCCAAGTTGGGGGCTTGGGGGATCTTGGCGACCCTGTCGCGCCGAGAGGCCGATTTTGGTTAGACGTTCAATCTCGACCTGGCGTGAGCACGAAATCAGTTAATGACGTAGCTTAGCTTTGGAGCTTCCTGAGCTTTTTCGTCCGCGAGGAGTGTTTTGCGCATCCATTTTTGTTGCCCCTGCGTGGCTTGTTTCAGGCCCGGAGAAATCTCGCTAGCTATTGCGCAAAGCCAGGAGTGCACGCTCTTTAAGCCTTATCGGGTCCTTCTCACCGCCCGCGGCGAGTTTAAGAAGCTGCTCTGCGACGGAAGCTTGCATCTCACAGCTACGCTGCTGCTTCGGGAGAGAAAGAACTACCTCGTTTAAGACGGCTTTCAGCCGGACGATCTCCTTGGCGTCAAAAATGTTGAGCGCTAATTCACTCATGACTGCCTCCCTTTTTTTGTATCCGACCATTCGCCGGGAGCTTGAGTCTGTCCGCTGTCGAACATTGAGGAAAAAAAACCTCAGATTGATCTAAATCAACGTAACCTCATTGAGGATGCCGATTATGTTTGATCGCACTCGCTTGCGGGCTAATCCCAAAATGGGGGCAGATTAGCATGCGCGCGCTTCTTCTCGATCCGCTAAGAAACCGGCTGCTTGCGGCATTGCCTCAGCCGGATTTTGCCTTAATCGCAAGACATCTCGCTAGCACTTCAATGCCGGCGGGCCTTGTATTGAACGAAGTCGATGACAACGTTCATCAGGTGTACTTTCCAATAAGAGGAATGCTGTCACTGCTTGCCATTCTAGGGAACGGCAAGGCTATCGAAACAGCTACCGTCGGTCGCGAGGGCGTAGTCAACGCGATGGCCGGACTAGGGCTGCTCAGGTCCAGTGTCCGAGTTGTAGTCCAAATACCGTTGGACGTAGCTTTTATCTCTGCATCGCATTTCTCCGATGCGGTAGCTCAAAGCACTAACATTCGAAATATGTGCGTCAATTACAACGAGGTCTTGTTGATCCAAGCGAGGGTTAGTGCTGCTTGCAATGCGACACACCACGTTGAAGAGCGATTTTGTCGCTGGTTGCTGCAATCCTCCGACAGAGCGGAAAGCAACACTGTCAATCTGACACACGAGCTTGTGGCGGAAATGCTTGGGGTGCGACGAACGTCGATAACCCGGGTCGCGCAAAAGATTCAAGACACGGGGGCAATCAAATACTCGCGCGGCGTCATCGAGATACTGAATCGGCCTCTCCTGCTAAAGCTCTCATGCGAGTGCTATCAGACAATCTCGGAAAAGGCTGCTGCCCTTATTTCCCAGCCACGGGCAGTTCGGTAAAATTGCCGGAGACCGATGTCTACTTAGGATCGTTCGCAACCGGGTTCAGCCGGCGGCGAGTCTACCCAAGTCCGCTATGCTGCCGAAAGCGGAAGCAATTTCACGGAATCACCGCAATTTCCCCCGCGCCGCCACCGGCAGCGTGCCGACAATTTCCTCGCCGCGCACCATCACCACTTCGTCCATCATGTTGACGACGACGCAGACGTGGTTCGGCACGATGCGCACGACATCGCCGACATTGGGACGGGCGTTGCTGCGGGTCAGATCAAGGAAGCCGTGCTCCTCGGCAAAGCGCGCGATTTTTGCTTCGGGGTGTTCCAGGATCAGCCCGTGGCCATCGAGGCCGCCGCCGGTGTCCGAGGTCAGCGTCTTCGAGCCGGCATCCAGAATGCCGCGATCGGGACCAGCGCGGCTCACCACCATGGAATAGATGTTCAGCGCGCAATCGTCCCAGGTCGCGACGCCGGCGGCGACCTGCATGCGGTCGTTGTAGATGTAGGTGCCGGGCCGGTGCTCGGTGGCGCCCCTGAGCTTGCCGACGTTCTTCAGGTTCGGCGTGCCGCCGGTGGAGACCATGGTGGCATCCAGTCCATGCGCGCGGACGCCGGCCAGCGCCTCGTCGTAGAAGCGTTGCGCTTCGGTCCAGCCGGTCTCGGTCGGATAAAGCATAAAACCGGCAAAGGTCAGCCCCTTCGAGGCGGCGATCTCGCGCGCCAGCGCGATGGCTTCACCAGGCGTTTCGACGCCGGCGCGCTTGCGGCCGGTGTCGCACTCGACCACGACCGAGAGCGGCCGGCCGGAAACGCGTGCGGCCTGCGGCAGGCCGGCGATCACGGTCGAATTATCGGCGGCGACCGTCATGTTGGCTTTTGCCTGCAGCGCGCCGAGCCGGGCCAGCTTCTCGTCGCCGATCAGATTGTAGCTGATCAGGATGTCGTCGATCCCGGCGTCCGCCATCACCTCGGCCTCGCCGAGTTTCTGGCAGGTGATGCCGCGCGCGCCGGCGTCGATCTGCAGCTTTGCCAGCATCGGGCTCTTGTGGGTCTTGATGTGCGGCCGATTGGCGACCCCGGCGGCGTCGCAGGCGGCCTGGATCCGCGCGATGTTGCGCTCGACGCGATCCATGTCGATGACAGCGCAAGGCGTACCGTATTCGCGGGCGATCTTGGCGGCGAGGGGGGTGGTCATGGGTCAGGCCTGCTCGATCTCTTCGCGGAGCACTTCAAGCTCCAGCCATTTGTCCTCGGCCTCCTGCAATTCCTTCTGCGCTTTGGTAAGCGCATCGGAAGCCTGGTTGAATTTCTTGCGATCCTTCTGGAACAGATCGGGGTCGTCAAGATGCCGCTGCTGTCCTGCAATCTCGGCCTGCAATTTGGCGATCGTCTTGGGTAGCGTCTCCAGCGCGTGCTTTTCGTTGAAATTGAGCCGGCGTTTGGTCGCGCCCGCAGGCGCGCCGCTCGCGACCGTCTTTTCGCGCTCGACCGCGGCGGCCTTCACCGCTTCGCGTTTCAAATCCGCGCCGCGCTGCGCCAGCATGTCGGTATAGCCGCCGGCATATTCGATCCAGCGGCCATCGCCTTCCGGCGCGATCACCGAGGTCACCACGCGATCGAGGAAATCGCGGTCATGGCTGATCAGGATCACGGTGCCCTCGTAGTCACCGAGCATTTCCTCGAGCACGTCGAGGGTTTCGAGATCGAGATCGTTGGTCGGCTCGTCCAGCACCAGCAAATTCGAAGGCTTTGCCAGCGCGCGGGCCAGCATCAGCCGGCCGCGCTCGCCGCCCGACAGCACCTCCAGCGGCGTGCGCATCTGCTCCTGCGCGAACAGAAAGTCCTTCATGTAGCTGACGACGTGCTTCGGCTTGCCGCCGACCATCACATGGTCGCCGCGCCCGCCGGTCAGGGCCTCGGCCAGCGTCGATTTGGGATCGAGACTTTCGCGATGCTGGTCCAGCGTCGCCATCTCGATATTGGCGCCGAAGCGGATGGTACCGCTGTCCGGCGGGCTTCCGCCGGTCAGCATGTCGATCAGCGTGGTCTTGCCGGCGCCATTGGGACCGACGATGCCGATGCGGTCGCCGCGCTGCACGCGGATCGAGAAGTCGTCGACGATCTTGCGCTCGCCATAGGCCCGGCAGATGTTCTTCGCCTCGATGACGAGCTTGCCTGACTTGTCGGCTTCGGCGGCGGCGAGGTTGGCATTGCCGGCGGCGCCGCGATAGTCGCGGCGCTGCTGGCGCAGCGCGTGGAGATTGCCGAGCCGCTTGACGTTGCGCTTGCGGCGGCCGGAAACGCCGTAGCGCAGCCAGTGTTCCTCGTTGACGATTTTGCGGTCAAGCTTGTGCTGGTCGCGTTCTTCCTCGGCCAGCACCTCATCGCGCCAGGCCTCGAATGCGGAAAAGCCGCGATCAATCTGCCTGATCTGGCCGCGATCGAGCCAGGCGGTGGAGCGCGACAAATTTGAAAGGAAGCGGCGGTCGTGGCTGATGATGACCAGCGCGCAGCGGCGGCTGTCGAGTTCGCTCTCCAGCCATTCGATGGTCGTGAGGTCGAGATGGTTGGTGGGCTCGTCCAGCAGCAGGATGTCGGGCGAGGGCGCCAGTACGTGCGCGAGCGCGGTGCGGCGGGCTTCGCCGCCGGAGAGGTGCGCGGGGTCTTCGTCGCCGTGCAGCCCGAGCTGCTCGAGAAGATAGGTGGCCTGATAATGGTCGTCGCCGGGCGCAAGGCCCGCCTCGACATAGGCGAGCGTGGTGGCAAAGCCCGAAAAATCCGGCTCCTGCGGCAGATAGCGGATGGTCGCGCCCGGCTGCACGAAGCGGCTGCCGCTGTCGGGCTGGACGAGACCCGCCGCGATCTTCAGAAGCGTCGATTTGCCGGAGCCGTTGCGGCCGATCAGGCAGACGCGCTCGCCTGCGGACACCGACAATTCGACGCCCGACAACAGCGGCGTGCCGCCAAAAGTCAGTTTTATCTCCTTCAACTGGATCAGCGGTGGCGCCATTCGATTCAACTCTGTTTCTGTGCGGTTTGATCCGCGCGCTGGCGCTGGATGCGGCGGATGGTCTGGTCGAGCACCGAGAGGAACGCCGAGCGGTCGCGCGGCGAGTAGGATTTCGGGCCGCCGGTCACTTCGCCGGAGGAACGCAGATCGGTCATGAGATTGCGGACCGCAAGGGTCATGCCGATCGAGGCTTCGGTGAACGGCTTGCCGTTTGGCGCGATCACCTCACAGCCCGCCTTCACGCAGCGGCTCGCCAGCGGGATATCGGCGGTGATGACGATATCGCCCTTGCCGGCGCGTTCCGCAATCCAGTCATCGGCGGCGTCCATGCCGGCGCCGGCGGCGATGCGCTCGATCAGCGGATGCTGCGGCACCCGGATGAATTGGCCGGCGACCACGCTGACGGGCAGGCCATGGCGCGCGGCAACGCGGTAGATCTCGTCCTTGACCGGGCAGGCGTCGGCGTCGACATAGATGCGGGTGGCGTTCAAATTCATTTCATCGGTTGCGGTTAAGGCCGGGGCACGCTGGCTGCGCGCTCCCCGGATGCGCGTGGTACCCCAACGGGCGCGGAATTGCGAGCGAAACACCTGATGGAACGCGCTTGCCACGGGGGTTTGTTCGCGTACCATCATGGCCGCCAAAACTGACAAAAAATCAGGGAAAACAGGGGACATGACCAGCCGGCTCGAAACCTACCGCGTCGAGGCCTACAACACCGCAAAACTCTCCGAAAACAAGATGCATGACGACACCGTGGCCAAGCGGTTCGGCTTTTCCGGCGGGCTGGTGCCGGGCGTCGACGTCATGGCCTATATGATGCACGTGCCGGTCGCGAGATGGGGCCGCGCCTTCCTGGAACGCGGCCTGATCGAGGCGCGGTTTGTGAAGCCGGTCTATGACGGCGAGATCGCCGACGTCACGGCTACGGAGAGCGGTGGGGTGCTCACGATCGAGGTCGAGAGCCGCGGCCAGCTCTGCGCCACTGGCACCGCGTCATTGCCTGCATCGGCGCCGTCAGTCTCGCTTGCGGATTATTCCGAGGTCGCCGCGGTCGCCGAGCGCAGGCCAGTCAATGAGGCTTCCTATCAGCTCGGCAAGTGGCTCGGCACCGTGCCGCGCACCTGGGCTGGCCCGGCCGCAACCGAATATCTGACGGATGTGCGCGAACGCGATCCGATTTACGCGCGCGAGGGGCTAGGCCATCCCGGCCTGGTGCAGCGGGTCATGAACAAGGTGCTGGTCGACAACGCTATCCTGGGGCCGTGGATTCACGTCGGCAGCCGGATGCAGCTTCTTAGCGCCGGCAAGTCCGGCGACGAGATTACGGCGCGCGCGAAGGTGACCGGCAATTACGAAAAGAAGGGCCACCGCTTCGTCGAACTCGACGCGCTGGTGGTCGCGGGCGGCACGACGCCGTTGGCCCATTGCCAGCACATCGCGATCTACCAGCCGCGCGAGCAGGCGGCGGCGTAGATCTCGCACAATATGAATTTCGAGTTCGTCATGCCCGGCCTTGTGCCGGGCATCCACGTCTTTCTTTTATGGGCAAAGACGTGGATGGCCGGGACCAGCCCGGCCATGACGTGAGAGTTAGCGTCGCGACGCCTGCGCCCCTCACGCCACCTTCTTCTTCCCATCCTGGATCGCCCGCCAGACCCGCTCCGGCGTCAGCGGCATGTCAATCTGCTTAATTCCATATTCAGACAACGCGTCGAGCACCGCGTTGACGATGCAGACGAGGCTGCCGGCGCAGCCGGCCTCGCCGCAGCCCTTGGTGCCCAGCGCGTTGGATTTGGCGGGCGAGGGATGATCGCCGGTTTGCATCAGCGGAATGTCTTCCGCGCGCGGCATCGCATAATCCATGAACGAGCCGGTGATCGGCTGGCCGCTTGTGTCATAGCTGACTTGCTCCATCAGCGCCTGGCCGATGCCCTGGGCGACGCCGCCATGCAACTGGCCGTCGACGATCATCGGGTTGACGATGGTGCCGAAGTCGCTGATCCCGGTGTAGCGCACGATCCGCGTCACGCCGGTCTCGGGATCGATCTCGACTTCGGCGACATGGCAGCCATTGGGGAAGGTCGACGGCGTATCCTTGGTGGCATGGTCGACGTCGAGCGATGACGGAACGCCTTCCGGCATCTTGCCCTCGCGCAGCCGCTGCGCCAGCTCCATGATGCCGATGCTGCGGTCGGTACCGGCGATGGTGAAGCGGCCATTGGCGAATTCGATGTCGCCCTCGGCGGCTTCCAGCAGATGCGCGGCGGCCTTCCTGCCGTTTTCGACGACGAGCGCGGAGGATTCGACGATCGCCTGACCGGTCGCGGTGATCGAGCGCGAGCCGCCGGTGCCGTTGCCGAAGCGCACGAGGTCGCTGTCGCCCTGTTCGAGCGTGATCCTCTCGAAGGGAACGCCAAGTTGGGCGGAAAGCACCTGCGCGAAAGGGGTGGCGTGGCCCTGGCCGTAATCGAGCGTGCCGGTGGTCAATTTCACCGATCCATCCGGTTCGAAGGTGATCTTGCCGAGCTCGCCGCTCGGCGGCGCCGTGACCTCGAGATAGCAGCCGACGGCGATGCCGCGCAGCTTGCCGTTCTTCCGGCTTTCCTTCTTCCGTTTGGCGAAGTTGGCATGGTCGGACAGCTCCAGCGCCTTGCTGAAGACGCCCTGGAAGTCGCCGCTGTCATAGGTGACGCCCGACGCGGCCGGGAACGGCAGCTGCGCCGGCTTGATGAAATTGCGTTTGCGCAACGTCAGGCGGTTGATGCCCATTTCATCGGCGGCGCGATCGATCAGCCGCTCCATGTAGTAGTTGGCCTCGGGACGGCCGGCGCCGCGGTAGGCGCCCATCAGCGTGGTGTTGGTCAGGACCGTCTTGATGTCGACGCCGAGCAGCGGCGTGCGGTAGACGCTGGCGAGGTTCTTGCCGGTGTTCAGCGACAACGGGCCCGGCGCCACGCCGGTGATGTAGGCGCCGAGATTGCCGTAGCCCTTGAGGCGCACCGCCAGGAACTTGCCCTCGGCATCGAGTGCAAGTTCGGCATGCATGATCTGCGCGCGGCCCTGGCTGTCGGACAGGAAACTGGTCGAGCGTTCGTCGGTCCACTTCACCGGACGGTCCAGCGCCTTCGCGGCATGCGCGATGCAGGTGTATTCGGGGTAGTTCATGTTCTTCATGCCGAAGGAGCCGCCGACATTGGCGGTCAGGATGCGAACCTTGTCGTTCGGCACATTCAGGATCTTCGCGAAGGTGGCCTTGTTGCCGGAAACACCCTGGGTCGGGACCTGCAGCGTGAAGCGCTCGCTCGCCTTGTCGTAGGCCGCAAGCGCCACGCGCGGCTCCATCGCCACCACGGCGACGCGGGTGTTGACGATATCGAGCCTGGTGACATGTGCGGCGCTCGCGAACGCGGCATCGATCCTGGCGGTGTCGCCATAGTGATAGTCGAGCGCGACGTTGTTGGGGATGTGGTCGTAAAGCTGCGGCGCGCCGGGCCTGGCGGCTTCCTCGGCATCGGTTACCGCGGGCAGCGGCTCGATATCGAGTTCGACGGCTTCGGCCGCGTCGCGCGCCTGCGCCGCCGTTTCGGCGACCACGAAGGCGACGGGATCGCCGACAAAGCGCACCTTGTCGGTCATCAGCGCCATGCGGTTGGTCTGGATCAGCGGCGAGCCATCGCGGTTCTTCAGCGGCAGGCCGCAGGTGAAGGGGTTATAGCCGGCAGCGGCCAGGTCCTTGCCGGTCCACACGCCGAGCACGCCCGGCATGGCCTTCGCCGCCGCCGTGTCGATGCCGCGGATGATGCCGTGGGCGTGGCTGGAGCGGACGATCCAGGCATAGGCCTGGTTCGGCAGGCTGAAATCGTCGGTGTATTTGCCCTTGCCGCGCACCAGCGTGTCGTCTTCCTTGCGGCGCACCGGCTGGCCGACCCCGTATTTTTGCAGTGCGATGGCGTTTTCCAGAGAGGCCGGAGACGTGTGATCTTGCATTGAAATGTCCCTGAAATGCCCATTTTCGAGCGATTTTCGCTGGCTGACCCTGAGATAACGTACCGATGTGCGGTCGACAACGCCTGATTGGGCATAGTCCTATGTGAGGGCTGTTGCGCAACCGTTTGGCACTGCTAAAGTTTCCGTGAACGGAAATTTCTCGTCAGTCCCCTTTGAGGGCCGCGGAAAGACATTTTGGATGAACGATGACACGCGGCTTCGCGACGGCGCTGCGCCGCGCGGAGAGGTCGGCCAGAGGCCGCCGCGTAGCGGCGATGCGCACGCGACGGCGGCTGGCGACGGTCCCGGCGCGGTTCCATCGCCGGCAACCGGCGTCTACGCGGCGCTCGACCTCGGCACCAATAATTGCCGGCTCTTGATCGCCTGTCCGACCGGCGACGGTTTCCGCGTGGTCGATTCATTCTCCCGGATCATCCGGCTCGGGGAGGGCATCTCGGCGACCGGCTGCATCAGCGAGGCCGCGATCGAACGCGCCATCGCCGCGCTGAGCATCTGCCGCGACAAGATCCAGTCCAAGAAGGCAAAACGCCTGCGGCTGATCGCGACCGAAGCCTGCCGCGCCGCCGCCAATGCCGACGGCTTTCGCGACCGGGTCGCGGCGGAAACCGGCATTCAGCTCGAGGTGATTGATCGCGAGACTGAAGCTGCGCTGGCCGTGATCGGCTGCTCGCCGCTGCTCGACCCGCAGGGGCGGGGGGCCATCCTGTTCGACATCGGCGGCGGCTCGACCGAACTGGTGAGGATCGAGCGCGATCCGGACGAGCCCGACGCCACGCCGCGCATCAAGGCGTGGATGTCTATCCCGCTCGGCGTCGTCACGCTGGCCGAGCACTTCGGCGGCAAGGACGTCACGGCGGAATCCTATGCGCGGATGGTGGGCGAGGTCGCCCAGCACGTGGTGCCGTTCGCGGCCGAGCACGGCGCAGATTTGGCGGACATGCATCTGCTCGGCACCTCCGGCACGGTGACGACGCTGGCCGGCGTGCATCTCAATCTGGCGCGCTACGACCGCCGCCGGATCGACGGGGTCTGGCTGAGCGCCGCCGATGTCACAGCCGTCGTCGCGCGCCTGCTCGGCATGAGCTATCAGGAGCGCGCCGGCAATAATTGTATCAGCGTCGAGCGCGCCGATCTGGTGCTGGCGGGCTGCGCCATCCTCGACGCCATCCGCGACGCGTTCCCGCTGCCGCGGCTGCGCGTCGCCGACCGGGGCCTGCGCGAAGGCATGCTGGTGGAGATGATGCGCGAGGACGGCGCGATCGGCGGATGCCGATAGGCGCACGGCTGCGCGATGTGCTAAGCGTTTTCCGTCGGTGGCTTCATCCTTCGAGACGCATCGCTTCGCGATGCTCCTCAGGATGAGGTCTTTGACCCTCATGGTGAGGAGCGCGGCAACGCCGCGCGTCTCGAACCATGTGGCCCGTGAATGTGCGGCGCTAAATCTCGAGAGCAACCAGACGATATGGCAAAAGACACCACCGGGCGGCTGCACGTCACGGTCAAGACCGGCGGCAAGCGCAAGTTGTCGTCAAAGCTATGGCTGGAGCGGCAGCTGAACGATCCCTACGTGGCGCAGGCCAAGCGCGAGGGATATCGCTCGCGCGCGGCCTTCAAGCTGATCGAGATCGATGACAAATATCATTTCCTCAAATCGGGCCAGACCGTGGTCGATCTCGGCGCAGCCCCCGGCGGCTGGAGCCAGATCGCGGCCAGGCGCGTCGGCACGGCCAACGGCAAGGGCAAGATCATCGCCATCGATCTTCTGGAAATGCCGGACATTCCCGGCGTGACCTTCGCACAGCTCGATTTTCTCGGCGACGACGCGCCGGCCAGATTGATCGAGATGATCGGCGGCCGCGCCGACGTGGTGCTGTCCGACATGGCGCCCAACACCACCGGCCACCGCAAGACCGACCAGCTGCGCATCCTCGGCCTCGTCGAAGGCGCCGTGGCGTTTGCCGCCGAGGTGCTCAATCCCGGCGGCACTTTCGTGGCGAAGGTTTTCCAGAGCGGCGCGGACGCGGCGCTGATGACGGAACTCAAGCGCGACTACGCCACCGTCAGGCACGTCAAGCCGGCCTCGAGCCGGCAGGATTCTTCGGAGCGCTACGTGCTGGCGACGGGATTTCGGGGCGTGCCGTCGAAACAGCTTTGACCCGTCGGAAACGCCGTCGTCTCCAGGCAACGCGCCGCATCGCCGCCGCAAACGTCAGACCTTTTTAATCTCCTTGTGCTCGACAATACGGCGTCGCTGAGCGTTGGGGATGCATCGATGGACCGGGATTTCCGTCATCGGGGAATCGGCGAAGATCCATCTCGCCGAGCTGGGTTCGCCGCTGGCGGAGGGGACTGTGCCGCCGGCCATCATCCCGGCGTCGGTGCTGGCGAACAACCAGCCGAAGTCGCTCCTGATCTCGCCGAAGGACGTCTACGCGCAATACAGGCAGGGCACGCCTGCGGCCAGCCGGGCGTTCTGGGTAGCCCAGGAAACCCGCGTCCGCGCCATCAAGGCACGGATCGAAGCCCGATGGCACCGCCGAATGGCGTCACGTTGACGCAAACGGCCGGAACCGCCCCCCGCGCACCCGAGGGCGGTGCCATGGGTCGGCTTAGCGGTGCCCCGCTGGCTCACTATGCCAGCGTATGAACGATCACCGGGCCGGCGACTGCGGTGGCCGGACCAACCAGCAGGGGCGCAAGATTTTGCTCGATCCAGACGAGGGCACGCCTGTTTGCCTCCTCTGCTCCCGCGTAATTGTTGAAGACGCTGATCGCAGTCACCGTGTCGTCGGGTGCATAGACGACATAATAAGCCATGAAGCCTTCAACGTCGCTGATGATCGGAATGGCGCCCTCCTTGATTCTGCGCGCGAGCTCTTCAGCCATGCCGGTCTTTGCTTTACCCTGACGAATGGCGGCGTACATGGGATCCTCCTTCACCAGCGAGGCTGCCCAAGATCGCGACCGCGGCGATCATTCATCACACCCATGGCGGGGCGAGCAGCGGAATTTCCCCGCGCCCTGGAATATTACTCCAATTAGGTCGCCTTGGCGAACCTCCGTCTCGCCAGCAGGTGTGCAGGCCCCCTTCGCATCCACGCATCGCGAGTAGGACATTTGCGCACCGGTGGCCGCATGGCCCGTTCGCAATTGGCCAAGAACGCCCCCCCTTCGCCTGCTAGCGTTTGAATCGGCGTTGCCGGTGAACCGACCCACATCGGGCGCCGACAAACAGGAGCGAGGGGTTCACAACGCAACGAAACAATTGGCGGCCTCGACGAAACCATTTTGCCGGACTGACGAAGATTTCCGGAAACAGGGGCTCGTTACCGCTGAAGAATGGGCCCAGTCGGGTCCGACGATGTGGGACATCACATTGGTTACCGCCGAACACCAAAAGTGCTGAAATGAAGGCAAGATCCAAATCAGAAATCGACGAATATATTGGCGTCCGCATTCGCGAGAGCCGTCTCTCGCTCAATTTGAGCCAGGAACAGCTTGCCCGAGCCTTGGGCGTCTCGTTTCAGCAGATTCAGAATTATGAAAAGGGCGCCAATGGCGTCAGCGCCGTGCGCCTGTTCGACATCTGCAAAATCCTGAACGTGTCCCTGGCGTCGATGTTTCCGGTGGATGGCACGTCGGACATGACCCGTCGCTTCATCCAGCGGCCAATGGAGGGTCGGCCGGAGCAGGGCATGGCGAAGCTGCAGATGGCGGCCGGCGGCGGTCAGCCCAGCCGCTGATCGCGGGCGTCTTCTGTGCCTTCGCTGGCGGCCTTGGCCGCAGCAGCCTTGGCGGCGCCCTTGCGGCTGGAAATCTCGACCGCCTTGCGGCCGGAGATTTCATGGCCGGCGTCGTCGGGCATCTGCCAGAAGAAGTAGGCCGACAGCGCCGAGATGATGGAGACGACGAGGAAGGCAGGGGCGAAGACCGTCGCGTCCAGTTCCTGCATGTGGCGCACCAGCATGGTGGATTCCACGCAGAAAGCGCCGATGGCGACGCCGGCGGAAATCGCAAGCTGCTGGTTGACGCTGACGAGCGTGGTGGCGCGGCTCATCTGGCCCGGCTCGACCTCGGCATAGGCCACCGTGTTGATCGCGGTGAACTGCAGCGAACGGAAGAAGCCGCCGACCACCAGGATGATCATGATCAGGAGCAGCGGCGTCGTTACCGTGAACAGCGCGCAGGCCGCGAGAAAGACCGAGCTGACGACGGCGTTGATCGTCATCATGTTGCGGAATCCGAAGGTCCGGATGATGCGGGCGGCCAGCGTCTTCATGCCCATGGCGCCGACCGCCGAGGCAAATGTCACGAGGCCGGACTGGAACGGCGACAGGCCGAATCCGACCTGCATCAACAGCGGCAGCAGGAACGGCAGCGCGCCGATGCCGAGGCGGAACATGAAGCCGCCGATGATGCTCGCGCGCATCGTCGACAAATGCAGCAGGGAAAAATCCAGCACCGGCGAAGCGGTTCGCCGGGCGTGGATGACGTAGAGCGTCATGGAAATGATTCCGATCGCGACCAGCGCGACCACGACCGTCCACGGCAGGAGATTGAGGCCGGCGACCGACAGCCCAAACGCAATTCCCGCAAGCCCGATGCCGGCCAGCACCAGCCCGTAGAGGTCGAAGCGCTCGGGGTCGTCGCTCTTGATCGGGTCGATGTAGCGCATCGCCATGAAGATGCCGAGCAGGCCGATCGGAATGTTGATCAGGAAGATCCAGTGCCAGGAAAAATAGGTGGTGATGAAGCCGCCGAGCGGCGGCCCGATCACCGGCCCGACCAGCGCCGGCACCGTGACCCAGGCCATCGCGTTGACCAGCGCGCTCTTGTCGATCGTGCGCAGCAGCACCAGACGGCCGACCGGCGTCATCATCGCCCCGCCGATGCCTTGCACGATGCGCGCGATGACGAAGTCGGTGACCGAGGACGACAGCGCGCAGCCGATCGAGCCGACCATGAAGACGGCGACCGCCAGACTGAACACCATCCGCGCGCCGAAGCGGTCGGCGGTCCAGCCGCTCGCCGGAATGAACACCGCGAGCGACAAGAGGTACGAGGTGATGGCAAGCTTCAGCGTCAGGGGGCTCGTGCCGATATCGGCGGCGATCGCCGGCAGCGAGGTCGCGATGACGGTCGAATCCATGTTCTCCATGAACAGGGCAGTGGCCACGATGAGTGGGATAAGGCGTTCTTTGTTCATGAAGAATCGGAGGGAAAAGGGTGCGGCGGGAGCAGGGGCTGTATCACCCCGTGGTCCGGCAGGCTATTGCGGAACCCGGCAAACCAGCTAAATCCTGCGTGACAATTTCCTCATTTGGTCCTGAAAAAAAGGCCTTCCCCCAGCGGGTTATCGGCGCTTAGGCGGGATTTGAGGCTTTAGCCCCTTTGATTCGTCATGGGGCCATGCTATCGACCGGCGCCAACCCTACCGATGGGCGATTCGACGGCGATGCCAGAAAAGGCGTCGCGGGAGGATCTTTTCATCCCGCGGGTTCCAGCGCGGCGATTGGGCTGCTGAACGGAGTTGGCAATGGCGGTTGTAAGAGGACTTCAGGGTATTCGCGAAGCCTATACGTTCGACGACGTGCTTCTGAAGCCCGGGCTTTCGGACATCCTGCCCTCGGAAGCCGATATCCGCTCCCGCGTCACCCGCGCGATCCCGCTCAATATCCCGATCATTGCCTCCGCGATGGACACCGTCACCGAGGCGCGGATGGCGATCGCCATGGCGCAGGCCGGCGGCGTCGGCGTCATCCATCGCAACTTCGATGTCGAGGGCCAGGCCGCACAGGTGCGGCAAGTCAAGAAGTTCGAATCGGGAATGGTGGTCAATCCGCTGACCATCGGTCCCGACGCGATGCTGTCGGATGCGCTGGCGCTGATGAACGCTCACGGGTTTTCCGGCATTCCGGTCGTGACCGGCGCCGGCATGGGCGCCCCGGGTAAACTGGTCGGCATTCTCACCAACCGCGACGTGCGCTTTGCCACCGATCCCAGGCAGAAAATCTCCGAACTGATGACGCACGAGAATCTCGTGACGGTGCGCGAAGGCGTCAGCCAGGACGAGGCCAAGCGGATGCTGCACAAGCACCGCATCGAGAAACTGCTCGTGGTCGACGATCAGTACCGCTGCGTCGGCCTGATCACGGTGAAGGACATGGAAAAGGCGGTCGCGCATCCGCTGGCCAGCAAGGATGCGCAAGGCAGGCTGCGTGTTGCGGCCGCGACCACGGTCGGCGAGGGCGGCTTCGAACGCACCGAGCAGCTGATCGACGCCGGCGTCGATCTCATTGTTGTGGATACCGCGCACGGCCACTCCTCGCGGGTGCTGGAGGCCGTCAACCGCATCAAGCGGCTTTCCAACGCCGTGCAGGTGATCGCCGGCAATATCGCCACGCAAGAGGGCGCGCAGGCGCTGATCGATGCCGGCGCGGACGCGATCAAGGTCGGCATCGGGCCGGGTTCGATCTGCACCACCCGCATCGTCGCCGGCGTCGGCGTGCCGCAACTGACCGCGATCATGGATGCGGTGGAAGCCGCGAAGAAGGCCAATGTGCCGGTCATCGCCGACGGCGGCATCAAATATTCCGGCGATCTGGCCAAGGCGCTCGCCGCCGGCGCCGACATCGCCATGGTCGGCTCGCTGCTCGCCGGCACCGACGAGACCCCGGGCGAAGTGTTCCTGTGGCAGGGGCGTTCCTACAAGGCCTATCGCGGCATGGGCTCGGTGGGAGCGATGGCGCGCGGCTCCGCCGACCGCTACTTCCAGCAGGACATCAAGGACACGCTCAAGCTGGTGCCGGAGGGCATCGAGGGCCAGGTGCCCTACAAGGGCCCGGTCGGCAATGTCATGCATCAGCTCGCCGGCGGCCTGCGCGCGGCGATGGGATATGTCGGCGCGCGAAACCTCGCCGAGTTTCATGAGAAGGCGCAATTCGTGCGCATCACCGGCGCGGGCCTGCGCGAGAGCCACGTCCACGACGTCACCATCACCCGGGAAAGCCCGAATTACCCGGGCGGGGTGTAGTTTTCGGGCCCAAATTGCCCCCACACAGGAGGGAAAACACGGTACTGTTGGGAGGGCTCGTTCCGCCGCCCCTGGTGCCGCGCGGGTTGCCTGCGATTTCGCGGAATTCCATCCATCGCGTTCAAAAGAGAAGTTGGTTTTTATGGTCGATTGGTCGGACGACAGGATTGCAGCACTTTCAGATCAGGATCTGAAGAACCTGCTTGTCAACGCGGAGCGGAAATCCGCCGCCGCGATCGTCGCGCAATGCAAGGCCGAAATGGAAAAGCGCGATGCCTTGAAGCCGCGGAAGGCCGCCAAGCCGCGCACCGAGCTGAAGGAATTCGAACACGACATGTCCGGACAGCTTGCCGCCGTCGGCAAGGAGATGGCGGAGAAATACGATCTGTCGGAGGAAACCGCGAAAGCAAGATCGGCCGGCGTGAAGGGGTTTCGATCGCACAAGCTCCTGGACGCCAAGGGTTACGCAAAACTCGGCGGACATCAACGCGACGGCACGGTCGCGGTCGATCGCTATATCTCCTACCGGCGCGGCAACGATATCGTGTCGCTCGGCGTCTGGCTGTTGAAGGACGCGCCGGTCGAGGACCATGAATTCCACGTCGCAGCACCCGCCGGCATGATCGAAGGCGGCAAGCCTTTTGCCGAAGCCCGGCCGGGGATTTCGGAAAAGGATGCGCAGGAGACCCGGCAGATGCGCGTCTTCAAGGACCTGCCGGCTGCTGCCGCGGCATTCGACGCGGCGCTGGCGAAGATCACCGCCTGACCCACAACCGTAACCCAAAATCGTCATTGCGAGCGCAAGTGAAGCAATTCAGAGTTCGTCATTCCGGGGCGATGCGAAGCATCGAACCCGGAATCTCGAGATTCCGGGTCTGGTGCTAACGCACCATCCCGGAATGACGGCGTCTCCGTCGCTGCGTTCCTCGCACTGACGAAATCCAGAAACAACCGGAGGAACCAAATGTCACAGGCCAAACGCGTCGTTCTCGTCTCCCGCCCCGTGGGCGAGCCCAAAGCGTCGGATTTCCGGATCGAGGAATACACGCCGCCGGCACCGGGCGAGGGGCAGGTGCTGCTGCGCACCATCTGGCTGTCGCTCGATCCCTATATGCGCGGGCGCATGAGTGAAGGTCCGTCCTATGCGGCGCCGGTACCGATCGGCGGGGTGATGGAGGGCGGCACGGTGAGCGAGGTGATTGCCTCGAACAATCCTGCCTTTGCCAAGGGCGACATCGTGCTGTCGCGCGCGGGTTGGCAGACGCATGCGCTGTCGGACGGCAAGGGCCTGACAAAAATCGATCCGAAGCTCGCGCCGATTTCGACCGCGGTCGGCGTGCTCGGCATGCCCGGCATGACCGCCTATACGGGGCTTCTGGATATCGGCAAGCCGCAAGCCGGCGAGACCGTGGTGGTCGCAGCCGCCTCGGGCGCGGTCGGCTCGGCGGTCGGGCAGATCGCGAAAATCAAGGGGGCGCGCGCGGTCGGTATCGCCGGCGGCAAGGACAAATGCGACTACGTCAAGAAGGAGCTCGGCTTCGACGAGTGCCTCGATCACCGCGATCCCAACCTCGCGGCCAAACTGAAGGAAGCCTGCCCGAAAGGCATCGACGTCTATTTCGAGAATGTCGGCGGCGCGGTGTTCGAAGCGGTGTTTCCGCTGCTCAACGCGTTCGCGCGGATTCCCGTGTGCGGCCTGATCGCGCATTACAACGACACCGAGGCGACCGCGCCGAAATGGGCGTCGGCGATGATGCGCAATGTGCTGACCAAGCGCCTGACCATCCGCGGCTTCATCGTCAGCGATTTCGCCGCCCGCCATGGCGACTTCCTGCGCGACATGTCGGCTTGGGTGCGCGAGGGCAAGGTCAAGCATCGCGAATTCGTCACCGAAGGTCTCGACAGCGCGCCGGCCGCGTTCATGGGGCTGCTGAAGGGCGCCAATTTCGGCAAGCAGCTGGTGCGGGTCGGACCGGACAAGGCGTGAACCGGGGAAGCACGCTCGTCCGCTCCTGGCTCAGAAGCGGACGTTGGGCGTTACTTGCGCTGTAGATAAGTGCCAGAAGCTGACCTCAATCGTTACCGCGGTTAGCCTCCCTCGTTTTTCGCTAGGTGCCAGGAAGGCAGGCATCCCGTATGCGAAGACCTATCCGCCACGTCGGATCAACCTCGTGACGTAGACGGTCAAGCGGCCTTTTTTTCCGCTGGAGCTGTGTCAAAGCCGACACGCGGGAAATGAAGGTTCACTTTTCCCACCGAGTGCTCTTCGTGGCGGATCACCACCTCCTCTGCGGTCCAAGCCAGCAGTGTTCCATGGACGGCATTGCCATAGTCATCCGGCGTCACACTGACCCAATCGCCGCGCCGGAGCCCGACGTTAGCCGCCTCGGGCCACCAATCGTCAGGCTCGCTCGGCTGACTTGTCCGGGCGGCCTCGATCGCCTGGTCAGGCGTCGTTTCTGAGAAGTTGCCGTGGCCGAGACTAGCGACCCTCTTGTACCAGGGGTCGATCGTGGTTGCGAAGGCGATCAGGTCGTTGACCTCGTTGCCGCCATTTTGCCGCGCAAACCAGATCGGATGGTAGGCCGAGAGATCGGCGGCGGAAGGCTCGTTCCCGAGTATGAACTTGCGGCCGTCGGCGAGGGCTTCGGCAAGCCACGCGAGGTGCGCGTTCAACCTCTGCAAGTAGAGCGGGCGTTTGGGACGCAGTTCACCGGGATCGAGGTTGACGCGAAATAACGGGCGCCGCTCGTCGATCAGCTCCTGGGGAATCCCGGGCATGTTGCCTATCGTCAGGCACACGGCGTTGAAGAAAGAGCCCTTCTCGATCCACCAGCCGAAAGCCTTGGTCATCGCTTCCTGCCCTTTTGGATAGAGCGTGCCTGACTCACCCAAGTTCTCGATGGTTTGAATGATGTGCAGGGTGTCGCAGTAAAATTCGGCTCCGATCTGGAGAATAGGGGTTTTTCGATAGCCTCCTGTCATCGGCGTGAGCTTGGGGCGCGGCGTCCAGATGGGAATGTCGACGGAGCTCCACGTGATGCCTTTGAGACCCAAGGCGAGCCGCACCTTTTCCGAGTAAGGCGAGAGTGCGTAGTGATGCAAGATGATCTTTGACATATGTTTCCCTTCCCCGTGTTATCCGGCAGACGTACCAGCCGATCGCTGAAATCCGGCTCTCGGTTCGAGAGGGCCTGTTCGTGGGTATCCGCGAGACCGAGACTCCGGAAACCCGAGCCACAAGTTAATTTCCAGCTATCGCCGAGCTTGCCGGACAGCGATAGCTGGACGCATTTGAGCGCAGAAAATTGGCTCCTCCTACTTTCGCTGCGCCTGCATGTCGAAGCCAAGGAATTCGAACGGTGTGTCGCCGTTGATCCAGCCGTGCCACGTATGCGGCTGGAACAGGATGACGTCGTCAGGCTTGTAGGTGATCTCGCCGTACTTTTTGCCAGCCTTGTCGTTCAAGGTCATCTTGCCAGTGCCGCTGATGACGTAAAGAACGTAGGTCTGCTCATCCGGTCCCTCGTGAAGCGCGATCGAGCCATTGGCGTCGACATGCCCGCGCATCACATTGATGCCCTTGCCGATATCAACGCTGTTAGGCGGCACCTGATAGAGTGCCGCATATTTGAAACCTCTGTTCGGTACACCGCCAATATCCGGTATCGGCGCGAGCTTTCCAGGATCCTTCTTGACAGCAATCGCTTTACCGCTGGGGTCCACTTCAATGCTCGTCAGATCGCCTGCAAACGCCGGGGCAACAAAAGCGAGTGTCACCACGAGTCCATAGATTAGATCACGCATTTCTTTCCCTCTCTCTTGTGTTTGAATTGTCGTATGAGCGTCCACGCCTCCTCTCCGAAAGAGAGTGACCCGCCGAGTAATGTGCCGCTATCGGGCGAGTTTGAGAGACCTTCGACTAACCGCCCGTTCGCGCTTCGAGGAAAAGCTGGGTAAACGGCTTTGCCAACACGGGCTCAAGCTTGGGCACGATCGCCTTGATGTCTGGCGTTACCATGTGAGCATCGAGAGCGGACTTATCGGTCCAGCGCTCGAAGGTGAGAAAACGCCCGGGCTCGCCAATGACTTCCATCAGCGCGTAGACTAGGCAGCCAGGCTCCTTGGCCGACTTTTCGGCGAAGGGCACGAGGAGCGCTCGTAGATCTTCCGCCTTGTCCTTTTTGGACACGATTTCCGCGATCACGAAATAGCCACTCTGTCCCGCGGCTTCTGCCGATGAAGCGGCAAGAAACGCGGCCGCAACACCACCAATGGCAGCAGTTCCCACGAACGCACGGCGATCCATGTCTGACATGGCCATTCCTCCCCTCTGATTTTGTTTCATTTGCAAATCCGGTGACGAAATACGTTTGCCTGTCGCCTCATTATATAAGGCGCATATATTTTGCACACAAAATGATAAGAGTCAAATAGAAGAGGTGTTATACACCAGAAGAATATGTGCCCGGTGCGGCTTGGCTGACGCAACTGCTAACGATAGGATTCGACTCAAGGAATGATTTGTTCCGAGCGGCAGGCGAAAAAGAAGACATGAACGATGAACACGCGACGTAACGCAAGGAATAGGCGTAATCAGACCACCGTCGCACCGGTCGAGATGCCGGGGCTCGACAATCATCTTTGCTTTGCGCTCTATGCTGCAAGCAATCACATGACACGCCTATTCGTACCATTCCTGAAGAAGCTCGGCGTCACCTACCCGCAATATCTTGTTCTGGTCGTGCTTTGGGAGCGCGGGGCGCGAGGTGTTGGAGACCTTGCCTCCGCGCTGCAAATGGATCTCGGCTCGCTCTCGCCAATGCTGAAACGTCTTGAGGCCAAGGGGTTGGTGACACGGCGGCGGCAGGCAGAAGACGAAAGGCGCGTGCTTGTCGACCTAACACCCAAAGGGGTGTCGCTTCGCAAGCGAACGGAACAGATGCTGGGCGAGTTCTATTGCTTCCTCAATATACCTCTCGGCGAGCTATTCGAGTTGAAGGACCGACTGCGCCATTTCGTAAGCTCGGCCGGTCCCAAGGAGGCAAAAGCAGCGCCCGTGAAGTTGCCGGAGCCAGCATTCTAGCACGACTTTGCCTCCGAGGACGCGTCGCACCCTTGGCTAGCGCTACAGCCAAACCCTGCGTTCGGAAAAACTTGCGTTGGTGCTTCGCGACTTCCCAAATGGTCAAAATGAGACCTGGCAGGTGGGGCCTCTCATGACGCAAAGCGGACGCGCGGCGGGTCGGCATCGCTAGAATTGGATGCATCGCCTTGCGGGCGGGGTAACCAGCCTGCTTTACCCGGCCTCAAGACTTGTTGGCTAGCAAGGAGCGAAAGCGTTCGCGCTCTTTTTGCAGGCTCGATGAAAATGCGTAAAATTGCAGCTATCGTGCTCTTCGCCGCAGCCGGTGTCTCGGCGGCTTCCGCGCAAACGCCTGCGCACCCCCCCGCGCAAACTGCTGCGCCAAAGATACCCTTCTCGATGGACCATGGACGCTCCGCCGACGCCGCCGCGGCGGCGCGGGCAGCGGCTGCCGCAGATGCCGCAAAGGCGACTGCTGCCGCCACGGCTGCCGCTTCCAGCCCGAGCCAACCCGCCAGCTTCGCCATCAACGGCGAGAACGTCATTCGCGCCGCGCCGCCGCTCACGCCCGAGCAGCAGAAGGCCGACGAAGAGGGGCGCGTTGCCTGGCAGGCGCGTTGCCGTCCGGCGGTGGTGGAAGACCGTGACGGCATGCGGCGGACGAAATATGCCGAGCCCGATTGCGACCTTTCCCGCTTCAATACGGCAGGGAAATAGGCGAACCGCGTCCGGGCCTTGCGGGCGCACCCTCGCCGGAAAAATCAAATGCCGGAACC
Organism: Bradyrhizobium sp.; assembly: GCA_041490045.1. GTDB lineage: Bacteria > Pseudomonadota > Alphaproteobacteria > Rhizobiales > Xanthobacteraceae > Bradyrhizobium. The sequence continues at coordinate 43,554 of JBGPSI010000003.1, read as the reverse complement.
GCAGCCGGTCGGCCATTCCAGTAATAATCCCTTAAGCGGCCATGCCCTAACGTTCCGCCGCACGCCTGACGCGCCGTGAATCCGTCATGAGCATTTTTTTCAGGACTTCACGATCGGCTGACGCGTGAGCGCTCTGTTGCACAAACGCTCCCGGACCAGTCCATGATGAATTCCGCTCACAATCCCAATCGCAGCCTGATCCGCATCTTTTGCCTGTCGTTGAGCGGACTATTGGCCGTCTACGCCATCCTCGGCGTCATCAATCTGTTCCAGCTCGAAAGCGCCAACACGGCGGAACTGGCCGTCGGCGTGCTCCGGAGCGCGCTGGCGCTGGTTGCGGTCGGCTTCCTGATCCGCTGGAGCTGGTTCGACGCGGCGCTGGAGCGCCAGGTCGCCACGATGGGAGCCACGTTCGAGGCCGACTATTCGGCCCTGAGCACCAGGACGAAGATCAGGATGATCGTGCTGGTGACCATGCTCAGCCTGCTCCTGGAACTGGTGCTGATCCGCTGGCTCGCATCGATGTTCCCGGTGTACTCGTTCTACAAGAATTTCACGATGCTGGCCTGCTTCCTCGGGCTCGGCGCCGGCTACGCGGTCGCCGAAAAGCAGCCCTGCGCGCCGGCGATCGTGCTGCCGATGCTGGCGCTGTTCGTCGGCGTCATCACGCTTTTGCGCTACGACACCGGCATCGCCTATCTGATCTTCTCGGTCGGCTGGCTCAGCAATTTCGACCTGCCGGTCTATTTTCTGCTCGGGGCGAGCTTCGTCATCTGCGCCAGCATCTGCTATCCGGTCGGCCAGCTCTGCGGCAAGCTGCTGCACAGCTCCAATTCGCTGAACGCCTACAGTCTCAACCTCGGGGGCAGCGTGCTCGGGGTCATCGCCCTGTTCGTGATGAGCCTGTACTGGCTGCCGCCGGTGATCTGGTTCGCCGCGACCGGCGCCATCCTGCTTCTGGTCGTGCTGTCGCGCGACCAATTCCTGCCCGTGGGCGTCGCGAGCTTCTGCGTGCTGCTGACCATCCTGGCCTGGCCGGTGCAGCCGGAGACCCAGCGGATCTATTCGCCGTACCAGTTGCTGGAGCGTACCGCCAAGCCCGACGGGCTGATGCAGATCCTGTCCGGCGGCAGCTACTACCAGAAGGTCTACAATTTCGCGGACAACCGGCGCGGCCAGGAATCCGCCGATGATCGCTTTGTCCGGGCCTATTACGAGTTTCCCTATAATTTTCAGAAGGCGCCGGAGCGCGTGGCCATCGTCGGCGCCGGCAGCGGCAACGACGTGGCGACCGCGCTGCGGATGGGCGCCGCCCATGTCGACGCCATCGAGATCGATCCCGCGATCGCCTTCCTCGGCAGGAAGTATCATCCCGAGCGTCCCTACGACGACCCCCGTGTCAATCTGTCGATCAACGACGCGCGGAACTTCTTCCGCACCGCCGACCAGAAATATGACCTGATCGTCTATGGCGTGCTGGATTCGCACACCGCATTGAGCCATGCATCCAACCTGCGGGTGGATTCCTACGTCTACACCCGCGAGGGAATCGCCGAGGCCTACCGGCTGCTCAGGCCGGGCGGGGTGCTTTCGATCTCGTTCACGCTGGCCAACGATGCGCTCGGCTTCAAGCTGTCGAAGATCCTGCGCGACCTGCCGGGTGCTGGCAAGCCGCTGGCGGTGCGGGTGCTGTACGACAATTCGCGAACCACTGCCTTCGTCGTCAGGAAGGGCGAGCCGGTCACGATGCCGAATGCGAATGCCTTCGCGTCGATCGGCTTTTCCGACGTCTCCGACTATTTCTCGCAAGCCTATCCGGAGTCCGCCGTTCCAACCGACGACTGGCCGTTCTTCTACATGGTCGAGCGCAGCTTCCCCGTCACCTACATGATCGCGCTCGGGATGGTGCTTCTGCTCAGCTATGTCTTCGTGCGCAAGACCATCGGCTTCACCGATCCGATCGACCGCAGCTACGTGCCGTTCTTCTTCCTCGGCTCCGGCTTCATGCTGGTGGAAACCAAGGCCATCACCGAACTCGGCCTGCATCTCGGCGGCACCTGGTTCGTGATCGCCGCCGCCATCCTGCTGGTGCTGGTGATGGCGTTCCTGGCGAACCTGATCGTGACGCGGGCGGAACGCAATCTCACCGGGCCGGCCTATATCGGATTGTTCGTCAGTCTCTTGGTCGGATACGGTGTTGCGACCAGTCACGGCCAGTGGGAATTCGGTTCGCCATTGGTGCAGCTCGCGCTGAGCTGCGTGGTGCTGACCATCCCGCTGTTCTTCGCCGGGATCATCTTCTCGAGCCTGATCGGCGAAGCCAGGATCAACATCTCCACGGCGTTCGCCTACAATCTGATGGGCGCGCTGTTCGGCGGCGTGATGGAGTACAATTCGATGTATTTCGGATTTGCATTCCTCTATCTGCTGGCGCTCGGATTTTATGCCCTGGCCCTTGCGTTTTCTTGGGGCGGTTTCCAGCGCCGCGTGCTCGCCAGCCAGCCGCAAAGTTCCTGAGAATTTTCAAGCGAAAACCCGCCCCGCATTTGATGCCGGGCGGGCATCGCTTCGCGTGAAGAAGACGCGTCGAACCAAACACCAGCGCCCGGCCGGCTCCGCTCGAGGCAGAACCCGGGCCTCAAATCCTTGCGGAGCACGCCTCGCCCGAACGCGCCTCAGTAGCAGGGCGGGTAGGGATAGAGGATCGGCGAGTCGAAGCAGCGCGGGATCCTTGTCGCGACCGGACCGTAGTTGTTGTCGATGACCGCGACCGGCACCGGCGCCGGCGGTACGACTGCAACCACGACGGGGTGGCGAGCGGCCTTCTTGACGACGGCGTCGGCCGAAACCGCCGCGGTGGACGCGACGCCGGCGATGACGGATGCAGCAAGCAGAAGGATGACTCGGCGCGACATGGCAGGTCCCTTTCCCATGCTGATCAGTGAAGCCTGATCAGTTTCCATGCCCGTCACGCTACCACGAGACAGACCCCGACCCTAGCTCGAAGCCGTCCCCAGCAGGGAATCCAGATCGATATCGATCTGGCCCGGCGCCCTGACGTAGCGCACCTCGAAGCTGTCGGGCCGGAAGCGGTATTCCACGAGGCCAACCTCCTTGATCCCGATCACATCCTGGCGCTGGTCCGAAATGACGAACCCGGCCGACGGCGCCCAGAGGTGCCTGACCCGGGAATGGGTAAAATCCCGGCGCTGGTGGACATGGCCGCTGGCGATCAGCCGCAGGTCGACCGATCCCAGCATCTCCACGAGGCGGCTGCGCGCCGGCACAGGCACGTAGCGGATCGCGGAGGCCGCGAGTTCGGGATCGCTGGGCTCGTGCAGGAACAATGGCTTGTGCAGGAACAGCGCGACCGGCTTGCCGCCGGCGCCGGCGAGTTGCGCCGCCAGCCAGTCGAACTGTTCGGCCTCGCTCGCAAGCCCCGTGTTCATGACCAGCGAATTGAGGCCGATGAAGCACCAGCCGGCCGCCTCGAACCGCCAGCGGTCCTCGCCGAAGGCGGCGATGAAGGCCTCCCGGCCCTGTTCGGTGGCAAGCTTTGGCGGCGTCGGGCCGAGCGCGGTCGGGTTGTCGCCGATGTCGTGATTGCCGGGCAAATAGCGGCAGGGCACCGGCAGCGCCGCGTGCAGCGATCGCGCGAATTCGAGATCGTCGGGATTGGTCGGGGCGTCGAAGGCGAGGTCGCCGCTGTTGACGACGAGATCGGGTCGATTCGTGTCGATATATTCGCTCAGGCGATGGAAGTTGCCGGTCAGGCTGGAGAGACGGCGGGCCAGATGGGTGTCGGAAATCTGGGTCAGGCGAAATTCGGGCATGCGCTGTTCCTTCCGCCGCAAACATATCGCGGCCCCGCGTCGGGACGATGAAATTCCGAAGGCAGCAAGTTTCGCCCCGGTCTAGGCGGCGGGGGGGGGCATCGCCCCGCCGGCGCTGGCGCATTCCGGATATCGGCGGCGCGCTTGGTAAATTCTTAATTAAAAGCCCATAAATTTGCGGTTCGAGGCCGGGATTCTGCTGTGTTGGCGGCCCCAGGGATGGCAACATGAATTTCCGAATCACGATTTCACGCGCGATTTTTGCATTTGGCACGCTGGTCGTCGTCGGCCTCGTGGCCGTGATATTTGCGAGCAATTTTGCGTTATCGCAACTAAAAGTTGGCGGGCCGCTGTACGATAAGATCAAGCTCGGCAACGACCTCGTCGCGGATATCCTTCCGCCGCCCGAATATGTGATCGAGGCCTATCTCGAGGCGACGCTGGCGCTGCAGGATCCCTCGACGGTCGCCGCGCGTCGCGACCGGCTGGCGCAGTTGAAAAAGGACTATGACGAGCGCCGCGACTTCTGGACGAAGTCCGACCTCGATCCCGCGATCAAGGCCAAGCTGGTCGAGAAATCGCACGGCGATGTCCAGCGCTTCTGGACACTGGTCGATCAGTCGTTCCTGCCCGCGCTGGCAAAGGGCGATACCGCCGCCGCGGCGAAGTCATACGCCGATATCACGGCGGCCTATACGGCGCATCGGGCCGTGATCGACGACATCGTCAAGCAGACCAATGACGAAAATGCCGCCACCGAAGCCGAGGCGACGAGCCGGGTGCAGTTGTTCACGACCATCGTCTGGAGCATCTCGGCCTTCGTCTTCATCGTGTTCGGCGCCGGACTGGCCGGTATCGCAAAAGGCGTCATCCAGCCGATCACCGGGATGACCGCCGTCATGCAGCGCCTTGCCGGCGGCGAACTGGAGAGCGAAATTCCCTCCCTCGGCCGCAAGGACGAGGTCGGCGCCATGGCCGGCGCGGTCCAGATCTTCAAGGAAAATGCCGAGCGCGTTCGGGCCATGGAAGCAGCCCAAGCGGTTGCCGCCCGGAAGGCCGAGGAAGACCGCAAAGCCGCGATGCGGCAGGTCGCCGACGGTTTTGAGCAGGCGATCGGAAGGATCGTCAGGACCGTCGCGTCGGCCTCGTCGGACATCGAAACCGCGGCCGACAGCCTGAAGAAGACCGCGGACACGACGCAGCAATTGTCCACCACCGTTGCGGCGGCGTCCGCCCAGTCGTCGTCGAATGTGCAGTCGGCGGCCGCGGCCTCGGAGGAGATGGCTTCTTCGGTCGCGGAAATCGGCCGGCAGGTTCAGCAATCCCAGAAGATCGCCCGGTCGGCCGTCGAGCAGGCCGAGCGGACCAATGTCGGGATATCGGAGCTGTCGCAGTCGGCTGACCGCATCGGCGAAGTCATCAAGATGATCACGGAAGTGGCCGAGCAGACCAATCTGCTTGCGCTTAACGCCACCATCGAGGCCGCGCGAGCGGGCGAGGCGGGGCGCGGCTTCGCCGTCGTGGCGGCCGAGGTCAAGGCGCTCTCGGCGCAAACCGCCAAGGCGACCGAAGAGATCGCAGCCCAGGTGACGCATATGCAGTCCGCCACCGCGCAGTCGGTGTCCGCGATCAGGGACATCGGCGGCACGATCGCGCAGATATCCGAGATTTCCACCGCGATCGCCGCGGCCGTCGAGGAGCAGGGCGCGGCGACGCACGAGATCGCCCGCAACGTCCAGCAGGCCGCGCAGGGAGCGACCCAGGTGACCGGCAGTATCGCCGACGTCAATCGCGGCGCGGCGGATACCGGTTCCCGGGCCGAACAGGTCCACGGCCGCGCCGTCTCGCTGCTGACGGAAAGCAATCAGCTCAGTACCGAGGTGGAAAACTTCCTGCACTCGATCCGCGCGGCCTGACACCGGCCGCCGGGGCAATCGTCAGAGCACCCGATAGCGGATCGCGAAGGCGTCGTGCTGCTGGCTGCGCGTTTCCTCGCCCGTGACCGGCGACGCCACGCGGTCGGCCAGATGCCAGGGTGAGAACTGATCGGACGGCGAGGGGCTGGCCGCCAGCCGCAGCCTGAACTCGCAACTGGCGAGACCCGGCAGGTTGAGGATGACGACGCGGTCGCTGGTCCGGTAGTCCAGCGGCACCGAACCGCGCAGCACGGTCAAGCCGTCGCCGTCGGTGGCGGGCGCGCCTTGCACTTGGTCTTGCGCTTGGCCTTGCAACTGGGCAAGCCGCTGGTTCCGGTCGGTATGCAGCTCGACCTGGGTATTGCTGCTGATCGCGAACGCCGCCGTTTTCGGCAACCGGATCTCGAATTCGACCGCGGGTTTTGTCGGGTTGATGCCGAGATAGGCCAGTGCGGCATGGCGCATGTCGTAGGCCACGAAGGCGACCAGGCTGAACACCGCGGCGGCGGCAAGCCCGTGCCGGAGGACGTCGCGAACACTGCGGTACCGGCTGCGGAAATAGACGGTGAGGACGATGGCGACCGCGAGCGCGGTGGCGACCCCTGCCAGCCCCGACATCATCATGCCGATCACGCCGTCCGATGAATCGTCGGCGAACAGGCCCGTATAGTCGGCGACCATCTTGAGGAAGGAGGTCACGGAATCGCCGGGGAGAGCGGCCGCGTGCGCCGCACCGTTGAGGATCGGGGAGGTCATATTCATGGCGCGCTGCTCGCCTGGGACGCGTTAATGCCGGTTCGGGACTGAAATCACTGGAACTGTCGTGGGTTGGTCACCGCATTAGCGATTGTGGTTCAACGGGCAGGGTGCGGATTCATTGCGGCGAGCGGTCGCGGTCGCTATAGCGGGGCTCAGGCGTCCGCCGGGGAGGATTTCGATGTCGGTTCCAATGGTTTTGCTGCCGGTTTTCGTCCTGGTGGGGCTGACCTTCGCGCTGCTGCTATGGATGGCCTCGGCGCGGGGCCGGGCGTTCAAGGCGGGGGAAACCAGCTACAAGGACGTCGCACGGGGTGAGGCGAACTGGCCCGCCCAAACGACCCAGATCGGCGATTGCTTCAGCAACCAGTTCGAAATCCCGGTGCTGTTCTACGTCCTGATCGCCTTGGCTCTGCCGTTACGCCATGCCGATCTGTTCATCGTGCTGATGTCCTGGGTGTTCGTGCTCACCCGCTTCTTTCACGCCGGGATTTTCGTGACGTCGAACAATGTCCGGCAGCGCGGCATGGTGTGGTTTTCCGGCGTGCTCGTGCTGCTCGCGATGTGGATCTACTTCGCGCTGAAGATTCTCCTGCTCATCTGAACCATTCTCAAGCCGAAAGTTTTCAATGACCCCCGCCGCGCGGCTGTCCGCCGCCATCGAACTGATCGACACCATCGACAAGGAGCGCGTTCCCGCGGCGAAGGCGCTGAAGGAATGGGGCACCGCGCATCGCTACGCCGGATCGGGCGACCGCGCCGCGATCTCCGGCCTGATCTGGGACGTGCTGCGCCGGCGCGCCTCCAGCGCCTGGCTGATGGACGCCGATACGCCGCGCGCGCGCGTGCTGGGGATGCTGAAGCTCGAGCGCGGGATGGATACGGAGGCCATCGCCGCGCTGTGCGACGGCGGCCGCTTCGCGCCGGAGCCGCTGACCGACGCCGAGCGCGCCGCGCTCACCACCCGCTCGCTTGCGGACGCGCCGGCGCCGATCGCCGGCGATTATCCGGAATGGCTCGACGGCTACCTTACGCAGGTGTTCGGTGACGACCGCGTCGCGGAGGCGGTCGCGATGGCGAGCCGCGCGCCGCTCGACCTCCGCGTCAACACGCTGAAGGCCAAGCGCGAAAAACTGCTGCGCTCGCTGGCGCATCTCGGCGTGCAGCCGACGCCATGGTCGCCGGTGGGCCTGCGCATCGAACTCGGCGCCGACGCCCGCAATCCCGGCATCCATGCCGAGGAGGATTTCATCAAGGGCGCGGTGGAAGTGCAGGACGAGGGCTCGCAGCTCGCGGCACTGCTGTCGGGCGCAAAACCCGGCGAGCAGGTGATCGATCTCTGCGCCGGCGCCGGTGGCAAGACGCTGGCGCTGGCGGCGATGATGCAGGGCAAGGGCAGGCTGATCGCCACCGACCACGACAAGCGCCAGCTCGCGCCGATCCATGAGCGGCTGTCCCGCGCCGGCGTCCACAATGCCGACGTGCGCACGCCGAAGGGCGAGGCCGACACGCTCGCCGATATCCATGCCTCCGCCGATCTCGTGCTGATCGACGCGCCCTGCACGGGCACCGGCACCTGGCGGCGCAATCCCGACGCCAAGTGGCGGATGCGCCCGGGCGCGCTCGAGGTGCGGCTGAAGGACCAGGTCGAGGTGCTCGATCGCGCCACGGCGCTGGTCAAGCCAGGCGGGCGGATCGCCTACATCACCTGTTCGGTGCTGCCGCCGGAGAATGGCGAGCAGATCCGCGGCTTTCTCGCGCGGCATCCGGATTTCGCCGTGGTGCCGCCCTCGCAGGCCGTCACCGTGCTGTGGGACAAGGCGGAAGAATTCGCTGCCGCTGTGCTGCAATCGCCGGAAGGGCTGTTGATGACGCCGCGCCGCACCGGGACCGACGGGTTTTTTGTCTCGATCCTGAAGCGGAATGCGTCATAATCCCAAAGCTCGATCGCGATATAAAAAGCCGAGCGGGGAATGAACGGGGGGCGGCATGAAGCGGCATCATTGGATCGGCTTGTTGTGCGTTGCGGCGATGCTTGCCGGCGGTTCGGCCCGTGCCGATGAGACCGTCAACATCGGCGGCTCGAACGCGGTGTTGATCAGATCGAAGGCGCCGCGCGCCAGTGTGATCCTGATGCCCGGCGGCAGCGGAGCGATATCGGCGGGCGATCACGGCGACATCCATGGGCTCCTGGGCAACCAGCTGGTTCGCACCCGGAACGCCTACGCGGCGCGCGGGCTTGCGGTGCTGGTGGTCGACGCCGGCACGCCGCTCGCCGCGGCGGTGCAGTACATGGCCGCGATCAAGCGGCCGGTGACGGTGATCGCCACCAGCCGCGGCACGCTCCGCGCCGCCCAGGGGATCGCGGGCGGCGCCCGGCCCGATGCGCTGGTGCTGACATCGGGATTCCTCAGCCCCGAGTCCGGCAGCGGCCAGAATGTCATGTCGATCGTCGGCTCGCCGTCGGCGCTGCCGCGCACGCTGGTGATCGAACACCGCGAGGACAGCTGCAAGTTCACCTTGCCGGCCGGCGTCGACCCCTTCGTGAAATGGTCGGCCGGCCGCGCGCGGGCGGCCTGGATCTCAGGCGGCGCCAACGAAGGCGAAGCCTGCGAGGCCCGCGCCCATCACGGCTTTAATGGCAACGACGGCCAGGTCGTCGGCCTGGCGGCGGGGTTTCGGTGACTGGACGCGCCGGCGAAAGGTCCGGCTTTGTGAGAATGTAACGTCGTCATTCCGGGATGGTCCGAAGGACCAGACCCGGAATCTCGAGATAATGAAAATGAAGCGGTGCAAGCCAATATCGAGATTCCGGGTTCGCGCTGCGCGCGCCCCGGAATGACGGCTGTGTTGGGCGGCGCTCGCCTCCCTCTAATGCGCCAGATGATTGGCCGAGCCCTGCACGATCTTCCCCGCCGAGTTTAGCCGCAGGTATTCGCAGATCCGCGCGCCGCGCTCGTTCTGGTAGAACACGACGATGCTGTCGGGGCTCACGAACGTATCGATCAGCTCGAAATGCAGGCCGGGCAACAGTGCCAGCGCCTTGGCCCAATAGGTCCGGATATTGTTCTTGCCGCGCAGCGTGCCGCTGGCGTCAAAACCCATGGCGGGAATCCGGTCCGAGGTCATCTCGCTGTCCTCGGCATAGAGCGCAAGCACCCGCTTCAGGTCGTGGGAATTCCAGGCGGCGATCCAGTCGCGTCCAAGAGCGGCCAGGTACGCAGGCGCATGAGGCAGGCTCGGCATGATTTCCTCCCAAAATGGTTCAGGACCAAATTAGGTCAATAATATTGACCTATATCCATCTGTCCAGTGCCTGCAGAAGAATGTGGGCCAGTCGTTTGCCGCGGTTGCGAGCGCACCCCCCGTCGCGTATCTGCTTGCCATGACAGCAGCACAGCCAGCAGCAGAGCCGTCGACGCCTTCGGTGGCCTCGGCGCATGACAAGATTCTGATCGTCGATTTCGGCAGCCAGGTGACGCAACTGATCGCGCGACGGGTGCGCGAGGAGGGCGTCTATTCCGAGATCGTGCCGTTCCAGAAGGCGGAAGCCGCGTTCCGGGAGATGAAGCCGAAGGCGGTGATCCTCTCCGGCGGACCGGAATCCGTGCACGAAGAAGGCTCGCCGCGCGCGCCGCAACTGATCTTCGATTCCGGCGTTCCCGTGCTCGGCATCTGCTATGGCCAGATGACCATGGCCGCCCAGCTTGGCGGCACCGTCGAGGGCGGTCACCACAGGGAGTTCGGCCGCGCCGATGTCGAGGTCAAGGCCGCAAGCTGCCTGTTCGATTCCACCTGGGGCGTCGGCGAAAAGCATCCGGTCTGGATGAGCCATGGCGACCGCATCACGCAGATGCCGCCGGGCTTTGCGGTGGCCGGCGTCTCGCCGAACGCGCCGTTCGCGGTGATCCAGGACGAGAAGCGCAAATATTACGGCCTGATGTTCCACCCCGAGGTGGTGCACACGCCCGACGGGGCAAAGCTGATCCGCAATTTCGTCCGCAAGGTCGCAGGCCTCACCGGCGACTGGACCATGCGCGCGTTCCGCGAGGAGGCGATCGAGAAGATCCGGAAGCAGGTCGGCAAGGGCAGGGTGATATGCGGCCTGTCCGGCGGCGTCGATTCAGCCGTGGCCGCGGTACTGATCCACGAGGCGATCGGCGACCAGCTCACCTGCGTGTTCGTCGATCACGGCATGCTGCGGCTCGACGAAGCCAAGACCGTCGTCGACCTGTTCCGGCATCACTACAACATCCCGCTGGTTCACGTCGATGCCTCGAAGCAGTTCCTGGGCGAACTCGCAGGCGTCACCGACCCCGAACAGAAGCGCAAGACCATCGGTCGCCTGTTTATCGACGTGTTCGACGCGGAGGCGAAGAAAATCGGCGGCGCCGATTTCCTGGCGCAGGGCACGCTCTATCCCGACGTCATCGAGAGCGTCTCCTTCACCGGCGGTCCCTCGGTGACCATCAAATCGCACCACAATGTCGGCGGGCTCCCCGCACGCATGAACATGAAGCTGGTCGAGCCCCTGCGCGAATTGTTCAAGGACGAGGTGAGGGTGCTCGGGCGCGAACTCGGCCTGCCCGAAATCTTCGTCGGCCGCCATCCGTTCCCCGGCCCCGGCCTCGCCATCCGCTGCCCCGGCGACATCACGAAGGAAAAACTCGACATCCTGCGCCAGGCCGATGCGGTCTACATCGACCAGATCCGCAAAGCCGGCCTCTACGACACCATCTGGCAGGCTTTTGCGGTGCTGCTGCCGGTAAAAACCGTCGGCGTAATGGGCGACGGCCGCACCTACGACTACGTCGTCGGCCTGCGCGCGGTCACCTCGACCGACGGCATGACCGCCGACTTCTATCCCTTCGACATGAAGTTTTTGGGCGAAACCGCGACGCGGATCATCAACGAGGTCAAGGGCGTCAACCGCGTGGTGTACGACGTGACGAGCAAGCCGCCGGGGACGATTGAGTGGGAGTAGGGGACGAAGCTGCGGTCCGGCAGAAGACAAAACTAGCCTATTAGATTCCCGCCAATAGCCCACGCCGGTCTGGAAAAGTTACATAAACTTCCGAGGCCAGAACTATGCCCCGTATTCCTCCCGAACTGGCTAGGTCCCAAACTCTCAAGGGCAGTGACGGTATTGCCCATTTGGGCCAGGTTGCGACAATTTCGAAGATCGACGAACTCGGTTGTGGCGAGTGGACAGTCCTTTATGAGTATCAAAGCGGTGCAGCGGGTGGCCGATGCTCTTACTCTGGGCTGCTAACAAATTCTCAAATGGTAGATGCACTCAAGCATGACAACTGGGATTTGAGGATCGGTCTTGGTACTCCAAGTTTCTCAAAAAACCGTCAGGACGGCGTGGAAGTTGTCGAATATGACCGTTTCGGCTTCGATGGTGTAGAGCCAGTTGTCTACTCAAGAGACTTCCACGGAATCAAGCCCGGTCAATTCGATCTTAGCGAGGAGTTCCGGCTCTTTCACAATCTCTATCATGACCGCATTAATGATCGTTATGTGCATGTTGATAGTCGAGGAAACGAATCTATTGTAGCCGAGGTGACGGCTGGACACGTTCGCGTGCTTACGCGCTTCCTTAGGCAGTATATGGCCGCCCGCCAGCTTGCTCTGGCATTGTTCTTCGATCACCGTGTTGACGCAGACGTTGACTTCAAAATTGCGAGGAAGGCTCTCCCATCCACGAAGATCGTCGCGGCGGATCGAAAACTATTCCTTTCACGTTGGGGAATTTATGGGTCGATCGTTTTCACGTCTCATTGGTAAGAAAATTATTATGCCCCCGCCTACAGAGCAATCGGGGGTATGGCCGTACGAGACGGAGCAGCGCGACAAACACGCGGAGTTCATAATTGATGTTGATGAAGGCGGGCTAGCCGCAGGCGTAATCCACCACGTCTTCTCAGCGAGTTGTCCTCGCAATGGCGGGTTACGCTTTCGCTAACCCGCCCTACGGGCTGGATCGATCAGGATCAAGGCGCTTCGGCGTGGCTGGCTGGAAGTTCGGCTTTCGATCAGACCTTGGCTGCCCGGAAGCGCTAGAGAATGCCTTGGGCGGCGGCATTGTCGCGATCGATCTGTCTCTGCCGGACAATCGACAGCTCTCTGCTGCACGCAGCAAATGCTTCGCCCGAACGCATGGCGAACATTTCGCAGAATTGGTGATCCTCATCTGCAATCGCCCGCGCGACGTTCTCTCGCGCGGCGGCCCGCATGGCCGGACCCGTGACGAAGACGGCATATAAGCCGATAATGGCGAGAATGGCAGCGAGCAGGGCATATGTGAGAGAAGTGAGCAGCACATTGCCTGAGCCATTCACGTTGGTTTTGACTTCGGTCACGAAAATTCCTTCAAGTAAAGTAATTGAAAAACAGAACGGTCCGCGCAGACGACGTTGTCGGGTGGCGATAACACTAGCTTTTCCGGGCAAGATGCGTTCGGAAAACTTTGCGCATATACAGGGAAGGCCACAGGAGATGCGGGATGGCGGTAGTCCGGAATCAAAGCGCAAGCTGCCGGGCCGCGCCTTTGCCCTGCTCGTTCGTCCACTCGCGCATCGCGACGAGATTGACCGCGTCGTGCAGATACATGCCGACAGCCAGGCCGCGGTCGTAGCTCGCCCAATGGCGCGGGAGAATTTCGATGCTCCGGCCGCCAAGCCCGACGATGTTGACGAGACCGGCCGACTGCGCGGAGTTCATCAGGTTGCGGACATGGGTTCGGGAGACGCCGAACCGATCGGCCACTTCCATGTAGGGGACCGCCGCGGCCGGATCGCCCGCATCCATCGCGGCCTTCAGGAGCGCATTCTGGATCAGCGGACCCGCCGCGTGAGCAAAGAACAGCATCGTGTCGGGGAGCGTCATCATGAGACGCGCGCCGACCGCGGTGAACGGCAGACAAGCGCGGCAATGGAGCACGTGAAAGGCCCGGTTTCGCGACTGCACAGGGCTGTAATCATGATCGGGATACAGCCCGGCAAGCGGCACGTAATGCGCGGCAAGCCACTCCATGTGATGTGAGCGCAGCTTGTTCGTGGTCGCGAGGAGTCGGACGCGCCTGTCAGCCGGTGCCCGGCTCCGCTCGATGAATCCGACCTCGTAAAGCCGCGCCAGCAGATGGTCGACCTGGCGCGCGCTCGCATAGCCGAACATGGCGAGCTGCTGCTTCAGGGCGGCGACCGTGAACCAGGTTTCGCGTCGCGATGGATCCTGCGCCGCTTCAAGCACGGCCGCGCTGTGAAAAACGAAGAATCGACCTGCCTGCAGCAGGAGACGAATCAAAAACGGATCGCCTGCGTACACATCGGTGAAACTCGCCAGATAGGCACGCCGTGCCTCCGGCAGACGAGGATGGTTCACGATCTCCTCGAAGCTCAGCCGCAACCCGCGGCCGGCGAGGCGCTCGAGTTCTTCTCTCTCCAAGGCTGCCCCCAGTCTTGACCTCAGAGAGGGTATAAGGCCGCTGCGAGCTGCGCAATGATTTCCGGCCTGAGCCGACCAATTCGTAGACTTGTGAGAGGGGACCGCTGCGTCACATCGACTCCGGCTTCGGTAAGCTTGCCCGCAGGCTTCGCCTCCGTCACGCACGGATCGTTCTCGGCGGTGATCACCAGGGCGGGCGGAAGCCCCTTCAATTTATCGAGGCTCGCCCAAAGATCCCGAGCATATTTCATGAAATTTCGCGCAGGGAAGCGGCCGGAGGCGAATTCATGATACGAGGCGCGATCGACGCCTGCGTCCGCGACCAATCGACCCGACGGGCAAATCACTTCTGATTTTCGGAAATCGTGTCAAGCCCGAAGACCAAAAATATTTTGCTTTCCCCGCGGCGCAAATCACCGGCATGTCCCGGTTGTCTCACCCGAGAGAGGGGCGGGTCGCGATCGTCACGAACGTTGCGGTGAGATGCGGTGGACGCTGATGTCACGAAGACGAACGTGGCGTGAGGCGGACGGCGAAGGCGTGTGGTCCTGATGCCCCGACGCTGGCATCAAGCTTGCGGCAACATCCGCAGGCGAGGGTGGCAAGAAAGCCCGGTCACCCGGGAGAGCGCGTTATAAGCCGTAAAACCATTGCGCAGGGAAGGCCGGATTGCCTCCGCTGAACCTGTATGCTCGTGTGCGCTTTCTTAACTACCCTTTGCACGCGAGACCGCGGGTGCAGCGCGCACCCGGCTTTCCCTGCGCCCTCTGCCTAGTGAGAGGGTGAAAAGTGACGCAAACCTCGGGCATCTCATGCCGCGAGAACGCGGACCCATACCCCTCATGCTGTCTGACACTTGAATCGGAAGATGCCGCTGCCGGTGCTTTCAAAAAATTTTCCAGATCCCATGTCGGACTGAGCAGGCCTCGTTCGTCCTCGGGGCACGGATCGCCAATTCGCGGGGATTGAAAGCATTCTGGCCGACACTCGCCCGCAATTCCCAGAGGAAAGGAAACCGCATGACGACGAACGATACTTACCTTGCCGTCTTTCTCGGCAGCAAAACCAGCCCGCGCATGAAAGCCTGGATGGCGCTTCCCGAAGCCGAAAGGCGCGCCAGGGAACAGGAGGGTATGGCCGCGTGGAAAGCCTGGGTCGAAAAGCACCAGGCGGCGGTTCAGGCCATGGGCGGGCCGCTCGGCAAGACGAAGAAGGTCGGGGAGCGCGGCATCGAGGACGTGAGCAACGAGATGGGCGCCTTCACGGTCGTGCGGGCGGAATCGCACGAGGCGGCCGCCAGGCTGTTCGAGAACCATCCGCATTTCACGATCTTTCCGGGCGAGTCCATCGAGATCATGCCGGTCCTGCCGATACCTGGCGGCTGATCGGCCGCAACGTCCATTCCATCAATCAGGAACAATCGAGCATGCCCAACACCATACGTTTGCATCGCGTTCTCGCGACCAACCCGGAGAAAGTCTATCGCGCGTTCCTGGAGGCCGACGCGCTCGCGAAATGGCTGCCGCCCAACGGCTTTGCCTGCACCGTGCACCATCTGGAACCAAAGGTCGGCGGCACTTTCAAAATGTCCTTCCGAAACTTCACGACGGGCGGAAGCCATGCCTTCGGCGGCGAATATGTCGAGCTCGTTCCGCACCAGCGCCTGCGCTACACGGACAAGTTCGACGATCCCAACCTGCCCGGCGAGATAGAGGTGACTGTGACCTTGAGACAAGTATCTGTCGGCACCGAGGTGGATATCGTGCAGGCGGGCGTGCCCGACGTCATTCCACCCGAGGCCTGTTATCTCGGTTGGCAGCAGTCGTTGCGAAACCTCGCAAGGCTCGTCGAGCCCGAGATCAATCAATAGCTGTCCGCAACGGGCCGGCTTTTTGAGAACGGCTCAAACGGGGAGACAGGCAAGCGTGTGATGGTGCTCGTGAAGGCTACTCGGTGGGTTACGCCACCCTACGAACCCCGCGACACCTTCTCAAACCGCTTGATCAGCCGCTCGCGCTTCAGTCGAGACAGCCGATGGATCCAGAACAGGCCGTTCAGCTGATCGATCTCGTGCTGGTGGCAGACCGCGCGCAGGCCCGCCGATTCCTCGGTCTGCAGGTTGCCGTCGAGGTCGCGATAGCTGATCCGGACGCGCGCATGACGCTGGAGGTCGTCGTTGACACCGGACATCGAGACGCTGCCTTCCTGATGGGTGATCATCTCGGGCGATGCCCAGACGATCTCCGGATTGACATAGGTCCGCGCGCCCTCGATGGGGTCGAGGTCGAGCACCACGACCCGGAGCGAGATGCCGATATGCGGCGCGGTGATCCCGATCCCCGGCGCGGCGTGCATGGTGTCAAGCAGGTCCTGCGCCAGCTCGCGCAGCGCGCCGTCAAACGCGGTCACGGGCTGCGCCGGGAGCGCAAGCCGCGGGTCGGGATAACGTACGATGGGGCGGATGGTCATGATCTCTGATTACCCCAAAACCGGACATGACGCCGCTATGCCAAAATCGGCGCGAATGACCGATGAGGGAGGTCGGCCGCTGAAATTACGGCCGACGCGCTTTTTCGCGCCAGGGGTACGGAATCGTGCTTGCGCTGGCATCGTGTCGGGCGCAAAATTCTCTTATGGCGCCCGAACGTCAGGACGGCTGACATGTTTCGGATGACGGCACGGAAACGTCCTGTCGGTATGGCGCATACTTTGATATTACAGGTGTTTCATTTGACTGATTTGTCGCGCGTTGATGTTGCGCGTTCAAAGGGATTTCTCTGCTGATTTGTTCGGAACCACTCTAATTCGACTCGGTTGAAATAAGTCAGTTTCACGCGGCATTGAGTGTCGCCATGCGCGATAAAGTTCGCGATATCAATTCGGGCAGAACCAGCATGCCGCCGCGCGGGCTGACGCCGCGCCGTCTCGCTGCGATCGTCGCTGGCGATATCTCGGGCTACAGCCGCCTCATGGAGCTCGATGAAGAAGGTACGCATGGTCGCGTGAAGCGAATCCAGCGCGACCTCATCGAACCCAGCATCACGGAACACCACGGAAGACTCGTCAAAACCACGGGCGACGGCTTCATTGCAATTTTTGACAGTCCCGTCGAAGCGGTGCGGTGCGGCATCGTCATCCAGCAAAACATGTTTGGACGCAACGCCTCGCTGCCGAAGCATCATTGGATCGAGTATCGGATCGGCGTCAATCTGGGCGACGTCATCATCGAGGAAGATGACGTTTATGGTGACGGCGTCAACATTGCTTCACGTCTTGAAGGTCTTGCCGATCCCGGCGAGGTGTACATTTCGGGCGGCATTTACGAGCAGATAAAGCACAAACTGGTTTGCGGATACGAGTCGCTCGGAGACCGCAAAGTCAAGAACATCACCGATCCGGTGAGAGTCTACCGCGTGCTGCCGGACCCGGCTGCTTTCAACAAGACCCGGAAGCGGCGCGAGAACATTTTGATTTTCCTGCTGAGCCTGATTTTGCTGGTCATCGCAAGCGGAGCGCTTTGGTATTTCTTTCCGCAGCCGTATGGAAAAGCGCGGGATCAAGCCTCAACCCAGGTTTCGCCAAAGACGCCGAACGGGCTGTTATCGCGGGCCCCCCTTGCGAAACAATCAGTGCCGTTGCCACCGCTGCCTCAGCCTTCGCCTCCGGCCGCACCTGCCACCCAGGAAGCCGCGCCCCAGATCCAGCCCGCTCCGCCGACGGCCCAAGCCGCGAAAGGAGCGACGTCGCAACCTCAGCTCGCGCCGCCAGCCGCGCCTGCAAGACAGCCGACCGCGGCAGTCCGGGAGCCCGAAATGAACTTGCTTCGCGGCGGTAGCTTCATGATGGGAAGCAATGACGATCTCACGGAGAAGCCAACTCACCAGGTTACCATCAAGCCGTTCGCGATCGGCCGGTATCCGGTTTCCGTTCGCGAATGGAACGAATGTGCTGCAGCAAAGGCATGTGCGTTCGTGGCGCCAGGCAAAGATGACGCGCCCGTCACGAACGTGAGCTGGAGCGATGCCAGGCAATTTGTCGAATGGCTCGCGGGCGCAACGCGAAAGGCATATCGGCTCCCAAGCGAAGCGGAATGGGAATATGCGGCCCATGGCGGCACGCAAACGAGGTACTGGTGGGGCGACCAGTTTCAGGCCGGCATGGCCAATTGCTACCGCTGCGCTGATATCCCGGCCGACGAGCAGCCAATCAAGGTCGGCAGTCTTAAGCCAAACCCGTTTGGGCTGTATGATATGGGTGGCGGCGTCGATCAGTGGGTAGAGGATTGTTGGCACAAGAACTATCAGGGCGCCCCGTCGGACGGTTCACCATGGGTTGAGGGCGACTGCGTGTCGCATGTCATTCGGTCCGGGTCCTGGAAAAATGACGCGCGTTATGCACGGCCGGCGAACCGCGACAGCTATGATACGAACGTTCGATATCCGACACACGGATTTCGGGTCGCTCTTTCTCCTTAAACGTTTCAGAGGAGCATGTTCATGAGGCTCGCCCGGCTTATCGTGCTATCGGCAGCGCTGGCATCTGTGCCGTGCGCTGCCCACGCACAGGGAAAGTCCGCGCCGAAGGACGCGGTTTTGTATTTCGTTTGGCCGCAGAACGGCACGACGATCAAAGGCGGGTTCTGGTGTCGTTTTGGTCTGCGGAATATGGGTGTCACCCACGCGGGCGACGATTTTCAGAACAGCGGGCATCATCATTTGTTCATTGATGTCAATGAACCTCTCGATCCCAACGAGCCTATCCCGCAAGACAAGAGCCATCTTCATTTCGGCGCGGGTCAAACCGAGACACGTCTCGAGCTGCCACCCGGAAAACACACCCTCCAACTGGTGTTGGGCGACGCCAAGCATTATCCGTTCAACCCGCCGCTCGTTTCAGAAAAGATCAGCATCAGAATCAGGTAGACGTCGCGCCCGACCCGAAATGGGTCAAGGTGTCGGATGCCGGCGAGGCCGCCTTTCGCAAACGCGACGTCAGGAGCGGCGAGGGAGCATACGTTGGCGGGTTGCTACCTCAGCAAGGCAACGCAACTCTTACTTTTGCGAAATCGGAGCCGTGATCAGTCACGCGCCACGGCGGATGAAGATGGGCAAAAATCTTCCGCCGTGGCGCTATGGTCAAATGCGATAGTGCTCGAGTCAGCCTCAAGACGTGGTGGCCAATGCCGGTGGCCCGATCGCTGTCGATGGCTTGGTGCGGTGCACTTGCGCCAATCATGCCTCACCAAATAGTGAAATGGCGCCGCCTGAGCGATACGAACTTCTCTATGCAAACGACCGCGCCCCGGAAAAATAACGGGGCGTGCCTATCGACCTGTCGGTTCCCGCCCATCCCGTTCGTCTTGCATTCAGAAAGACGCATTGGAGACCAGGAATGGAAAATTCTCGCTATCGCTGGGTGATCGTCGCGGCCGGGGGCCTGCTCGGCTGCGTCGCCATCGGCGGCATGTTCTCGTTGCCGGTGTTTTTGCAGCCGATCGCGCGGGATACCGGCTGGTCGGTCACCGGCGTGTCCAGCGCCATGACCATCGGCTTCCTCGCGATGGCCTTCACCAGCATGATCTGGGGCACCTTGTCCGACCGGCTGGGGCCGTTGCCGGTGGTGCTGACCGGCTCGGTCGTGCTGGCGGCAAGCCTCGGGCTCGCGAGCCTCGCAACCTCACTGGTCGCGTTTCAGTTCATCTTCGGACTGATGGTCGGCGCCGCTTGCGCCGCGATCTTCGCGCCGATGATGGCGTGCGTGACCGGCTGGTTCGACACCCATCGCAGCCTTGCCGTGTCGCTGGTTTCGGCGGGCATGGGCATGGCGCCGATGACCATGGCGCCGTTCGCCGCCTGGCTGGTCTCGCACCATGACTGGCGCACCTCGATGCGGATCGTGGCCCTCGTCGTCGCCGCCATCATGATCCCGGTCTCGCTGCTGGTGCGCCGCGCGCCGGCGCTTGCAGGCGGGCCGTCCGCGCCATCAGGCGATCCGGCCGGTGCGGAGATGTCGCTGTCGCAGGCGCTGCGCTCGCCGCAATTCATCATCCTGCTCGCGACCAACTTCTTCTGCTGCGCCACCCATTCCGGGCCGATCATCCATACCGTAAGCTACGCCGTCAGCTGCGGCATTCCGTTGATATCAGCCGTCACCATCTACAGCGTGGAAGGTTTTGCCGGGATGGGCGGCCGCATCGCGTTCGGCCTCTTGGGTGACCGCTTCGGCGCCAAGCGGGTGCTCGTGCTCGGCCTGCTTGCGCAAGCGTTCGGCGCGCTGGGTTATGTGTTCGTCCGCGAACTCGCCGCGTTCTACACCGTGGCGGCGCTGTTCGGCTTCATCTATGCCGGTACCATGCCGCTCTACGCCTCTCTCGCGCGCGAAAACTTTCCGCTGCGGATGATGGGCACCGTGATCGGCGGAACCGCCATGGCCGGCAGCCTCGGCATGGCGACGGGACCGCTGGCCGGAGGCCTGATCTACGACACCTTTGCCAGCTACGCTTGGCTCTACATCGGCTCCTGGATCATGGGCCTCGGCGCCTTCCTGATCGCCATGACGTTCAGGCCGGTGCCGATGGCGCGGCCCGCGCCAGTGCCGGCGTGAGCTTGGCGCATGATGCGTTTGAGTTGAAGCGTTGTACCGCTGCTCCTTCTCCCCGCAAGCAAGCGGGGCGAGGTGAACCGGAGCGTCGGCGTCCGATTCAGCTCAATGCGATCATGCTCTCTGGCGCCCAACAACTCGCGTTTAACCGGCAAAGGCGGAAGCGATCCTCGCGGCAGCAAGCGCAGCTGCGGATTGCTTCGCGGAGCCTGTCATTGGGCGCGCATTCGCGCAGCCCGTTGGCTCGCAACGGGATGTGTGGAGGTAATCGCGTTGATCTGCAACAATCGTTTTCTAGACCAACGCATTGAAATAAAACAAGAACTGTTGAAATTAAATTCCAGATTTCTCCCGATCTGGAATCAAATTCCGGATCGCAGGCCACCAAGCCTGCCGCATCAGCGTCTGCGCATGGGCGCAATATCCGATCACGCGATAGTGAAAATAAGGTCTTCAGCCGAACAAAGCCCCTCATCGTTCCTTCGGCTAAAATGTTAAGGCGAGCCGCTTGAGAGCAGGAAAGTACTCGCAACCGAAAACGCGTGAATACCTCGTAGAAAAACTGTCGTTGACTAAGCTCCGATTCACCACTGAGTTTGTAAACAAGGGAGTACTGGTGATGGTTAAGCCAATAGCAGGACAAGTATTAGACCTTGTTGATTTGGAACGCGAGATCGAGGCACAGGTTCGGAGGAGTCCCTCAATACGGGAGCAGCGTCCTGGCAATTTCGCGCCTCTAACGTTGCGTGCTCCGTCTCTTGCAATGCCCGATTATGTCGAGCATCGCGAGGGAGCCACGGAGATCGGCAAGCTGACGGCGGAAGCCATTGTAAGGGAATACGAAACTGCAGCGAAAGAGATTGAGGAGATGGGCGGAGAGCTCATTGAGTGCGCTAAAAGATGCGAGGCGATGACCAGGGATGTGCTCGCGGCGACCGACGAGATGAAGCAAACCGCAGCGCGTTACCGCGAGGAGGCCAAGCGCATCTTCGTTGAGATTGAGAACTGCACGGCAATGACGGCGGAGGTCCGCAAGACCTGCACCGAACTCAAGGAAAAGATCGTCGCTCCGTCGACGGTGACGGTGTGATCTTCGACTGTCTTCCGTACCTCGCTGCCGCGGCACCGTTTGCCGTCGCCTGATTGTGATGGTGATCTGATCCGGGAAGCCCTCAAAAGGCTTCAATTTTTTTTGACGCCGCCGCATCGTTGCGGCGCCTGTACGGCGTTTGCGGTTGGGCGGTCACATTGAGCGTCAACGGTAAGGTCAGTGAGTGCGCAGCGGCGGCTCTGCCGCTTTGGCTTCGCTCGCAATGACGAAAATACCTTGTCGCCTGCGACCAATTGACCCGACGACGGGAAAATCACCAAAAGTCTGTCCAGCCCTTCGCGCAAAAATATTCCGCTTAACTCGTCGGGCAAATCATTGATTTGACTCCGCCCGTCTCACCCGGGAGAGGGGCGGCTCGCGATCATCACGAACGTTGCGGTGGGATGCGGTGGACCCTGATGTCACGAAGACGAACGTGGCTTGAGGCGGACGGCGAAGTCGTGTGGTCCTGACGCCCCGGTGCTGGCGTCAAGTTACGCAAGGCTCATGTCATGCGTAGCGACGGTGGCAAGAAAGCCGGTCACCGAGGGTATTGGATTGCAGAAAGAGCTTCCGGCCGAGTTCCCGACCGGCCGCGCCTCCTCGCCGGGTTTTCATTTTGCCCGGGCACGTTAGGTCCAATTGTTTCCTTACTTGCATTCGAACCTATTTGAGGGGCCTCCAACCGTCGACAAGGGAGGTAAACCATGAAGATCGTCGTCATCGGCGGCACCGGCCTGATAGGTTCGAAGACCGTCGCCATTCTGCGCAAGGGCGGTCACGACGTCGTAGCCGCCTCGCCCAACAGCGGCATCAACACCATCACCGGCGAGGGGCTGAAACAGGCCATGGTCGGCGCGACGGTGGTGATCGACCTCGCCAATTCGCCCTCATTTGAAGACAAGGCGGTGCTCGAATTCTTCGAGACCTCCGGGCGCAACCTCCTTGCGGCGGAGGCTGCAGCCGGCGGTATCCGGCACCATGTCGCGCTATCCATCGTCGGAACCGACCGGTCCGACAATGGCTATTTCCGCGCCAAGGTCGCCCAGGAGAAACTGATCGAGGCCTCCGGCATCCCCTACACCATCATCCGTGCGACCCAGTTCCTGGAATTCCTCGGTGCTATCGCCGCTTCAAGCGCGGATGGAAACATCGTCAGGCTTTCGCCCGGCCTGTTCCAGCCGATTGCGGCGGATGACGTTGCTGCCAACGTCGCCGAGGTGGCGCTCGCGGCGCCGCGAAACGGCATCGTCGAAATCGCCGGCCCGGAACGCGCACCGTTCAACGAATTCGTCGCGCGCTACCTGAAGGCGGTCGGCGACCCGCGCGAAGTGGTGCGTGACCCCGAGGCCCGATACTTCGGCGGCCGGGTCGAGGAACGTTCGCTCGTGCCGTTGGGCGAAGCGCGCCTCGGCCGCATCGGTCTGGACGAATGGCTCCGCCGCTCCCAGGCAGCAGCCTGACGAGCTGAGACCTGGCGTCGCATTACGTCGTAGGTCGGTCATGGTTGAGAAACAAAGCGCGATAGCGACGAGTCAACTCGGATCGACGCCGGCCGCGAAGCCGGGGAAGCCGCTTCGTTTGAGCAGGGAAGCAAATCTCCGCAGAGAGATTCTTCTTCCACACCGGTACCACCGGCGCATCATCGGCCGAGATGGAAACGAGCGTTGCTAATGGGAGTGCTGGCCGCTTTGGGCCTGGCAGCCATTTGGGTCTACGGGGTCCCCTGGATCCAGTTGACCCTCAACACTGTCTCGACGGACGACGCATTCGTGAACGGCCACGTCACGTTCGTGGCCGCTCGCGTAAGTGGGCAAATAGCCCGGGTGTTGGTCGATGATAACAACCGCGTTCACAAGGGAGATCTTCTCGCCCAGTTGGAC
This sequence comes from Bradyrhizobium sp., assembly GCA_041490045.1. Taxonomy (GTDB): domain Bacteria; phylum Pseudomonadota; class Alphaproteobacteria; order Rhizobiales; family Xanthobacteraceae; genus Bradyrhizobium. The sequence continues at coordinate 20,027 of JBGPSI010000003.1, read as the reverse complement.
AAGGAGCCCCTCCAGGACGCAGTCGCCGAAAAAAGAGCGGCCGTCGATATTGCAAAGGCGGATCTGGTTGCGGCCACGGTCACCGTGCGCGGTGTCGAAGCACAAGCCAGGAGCCTGCGCTGGAAACTGCAATACGCCATCGACGACGTCGACAACCGGGTGGCCCAGCTGCATTCCCGCGTTGCCGCTCTCGATAAAAGCAACGCCACACTCAAATTGGCACAAACCGAATTCGCCCGGGCCGAGCAATTGCTGCCGGAGGCGACCATAACTCGGGCGGAGTACGATCGGCGGCAAGCCGCCCTGTCGGTTGCGCAGGCGGAAGTTGTCCAGGCAATGGCGGATGTCCATCAAATCCGCGTCTCTTTGGGATTGCCGGCGCAGCCCGAAAGCGGAAATCTCGGCGAGGTGCCGCCCGATCTCGATCAGACTTTCTCTTCCGTCCGAGAGGCGCAGGCAGCCCTGATTCAGACGGCGGCACAGCTGGGCGTTGCCCATTCGTATGAACAGCTACCGAGGCAGATGGTCGAGCAGTTCGAGAAGCTGGATCAAGGCGATATCGACCGCACGCTTGCTGGACTGACGGCGGATGCACCGGCCGTCAAGCAGGCGCAAGCGAAACTCGAACCCGCCAACCGCGATCTCGTTCAGGCTGAACTCGACCTTCGTTACTGTGACATCGTCTCCGAGATTGACGGTGTCGTGACCCGCCGAATGTCAATCCGGGCAACAATGTGCAAGCTGGGCAGAATCTGATGGCGATCCGGTCGCTCAGCGAGATCTGGGTCGAGGCCAATTTCAAGGAGACGCAGCTGCGTGATCTGCGCATCGGCCAGCCTGTCGATCTCTATGTCGACATGTACGGAGGCCGACAGGTATTCAACGGGCGGGTCTCCGGCTTTACGATGGGGACCGGATCGACTCTGGCGTTGCTGCCGGCTGAGAACGCTACGGGCAATTTCGTCAAAGTGGTACAGCGGCTGCCGGTTCGGATTGAGCTCGAGGGATATGATCCAGGAAAGTACCCGTTGTTCATCGGCACTTCCGTCGTTCCGTACGTCTATATCAACAAGCCGGCTACCGGACCCGATGCTGGGAAGTTTCTACAAACCCTGGCGCCTCAGTCGCAAACCGCCGGTCCATCCCAGAGCTCGATTGGTTTGGACAAATGACGGACACGGCACTTTCGCCCGCAAGATCCTCCGTGGCGGGGAACCCGTGGTTGCTGGCCGCCGTGGTAGTGGTGCCAACTTTCATGGAGGTGCTTGATACGACTATCGCGGTGGTGGCGCTGCGCTATATCGCTGGTGGCCTGTCGGCTACGGTCGATGACGGCGAATGGGTTCTCACCAGCTACCTCGTGCCAACGCGGTTATCCTGCCGATCACCGGCTGGCTGAGCGCGCATCTGGGTCGTCGCAACTACTTCCTGGCGTCGATAGCGATATTTACCCTTAGTTCCGGACTGTGTGGAATGGCCGGTAGCCTCGGTCAGCTAATCCTGTTTCGCGTCATCCAGGGCTTGGCGGGCGGCGGGCTGCAGCCCAGCAGTCAGGCTGTGCTGCTGGACGCGTTCCCGCCGGAAAAGCAGGGTGTGGCCATGACGCTGTTCGGCCTGGCCGCTCTACTCGCGCCCGTCGTCGGTCCGACTCTCGGTGGCTGGCTAACGGACGAGTACCAGTGGCGGTGGGTCTTTCTGATCAATGTGCCCGTCGGTCTCCTGGCATTTGCCGGCTGTTACGCCCTTCTTCGTGACCCGGATCATCTTACCAAAGAGCGTATGGAGTTGAGGAGGCGGCCATTCCATTTTGACTCGATCGGTCTGTCCCTGTTGGTCATCGTCATGGTCTGCTGGGAAGTGATGCTCAGCAAGGGCCAGCAATGGGACTGGCTGGGCGATCCCTTCTGGCGTGTGCAGACCCTGGCCGCTCTCTTTGCGGCCGGTCTTGTCGGGTTGATCTTCTGGGAGTTGCGCAGCCCCAACCCGGTGGTCAATTTCCGGCCGTTGGCCGAGCGCAATTTCGGCGCGTGCTGTATCATTATCTTTTGCGCCTACGCCGTGCTCTACGCTGCCAGCACTTCTTTACCCGGCCTGCTTCAATCGTTGTTTGGGTATAACGCGTTAAACGCGGGGCTGGTCATGTCGCCGTCGGGTTTCTTCGCTGTCGTTGCGATGCCGGTCGTTGGCTTCATGCTCGGCCGAAGGACAGATGCTCGATGGTTGATCGGCGCGGGCTTGCTGCTGATGGCCCTCGGCAACTATTGGATGTCCCAGATGAACCTTCTTATCAGTCCGGGCCAGGTGGTCTGGCCTCGGGTCGTCATGGTCCTGGGACTATCGATATGTTTTGCGCCCGCAAACGTGGCGGCCTATCTCTATACGCCGATCGCATTGCGTGGAGCGGCTGTAGGCTTGTTGAGTCTTCTGCGCAACGAGGGAGGCAGCGTTGGAACGTCGTTGGCGCAGACCCTGCACGAGAGGCGCGATCAATTCCATACGCTGCGGCTTGGCGAGAACCTCGATCCATTCAATCCGGCAGTACGATCCTTCCTTGAGCAGGCTCAAGCGCGTTTCCTGCAGCAGACCGGAGATCCGGTGACTGCGCAGCAGTTGGCGTGGCAGGCACTCGAGAATCTGCGCGGGCAGCAAGCCTCCGCGCTGGCCTATTTCGATGTCTTTTGGCTATTGGCCGCGGTGATGCTCGTCCTCGTGCCCATGCTGCTGCTGATGAGACGTTCGGTGGCCGAGAAAGGCGCGCGCGTCGGCGTCGAGTGAACGTGTCACAGTTGTGATTATGGTCATCGTCTGCAAAACGCAGCAAGGAACAGCGGCCGCCAGCCATTAATCGCGCCACACTTGTCACTCCCACCGTTCGACGTCCGGCGGCAGAATTGGCGCATGACCAACAGCGAGCGATCGCCGTGAACGGGATCCAGCCCGAAGACGCGATCGCTTCAGTCAGGAGCTCGCGATGACCACGACATCACCCAGGAAACAGCACGGCATGAACATGCGGCCGATTGTGACGCCGCTGGAATGGGAGGCTGCGCGCGAGCAGCTTCTCGTCAAGGAGAAGGCCATGACCCGCGCCCGTGACGCGCTGGCCGCGGAGCGACGGCGGATGCCGTGGCTGGCCGTGGAGAAGACCTATGTGTTCGACGGGCCCAAGGGCAAAGTGAGCCTGCTCGACCTGTTCGAGGGCCGCCGTCAGCTGATCATCTATCGCGCCTTCTTCGAGCCCGGCGTGCACGGCTGGCCGGAGCATGCCTGCATCGGCTGTTCGCTCGGGGCCGACCAGGTCGGCCATCTCGCCCATCTGAACGCGCGCGACACGACGCTGGTCTATGCCTCGCGCGCGCCGCAGGCCGACATCGCGCGCCTGAAGGCGCGGATGGAGTGGGACATCCCCTGGTACAGCATCACCGACGGTTTCGATGCCGACTTCGGGATTGATCAATGGCACGGCCACAACGCCTTCATCCGTGACGGCGAGCGTGTGTTCCGCACCTATTTCATCAACAGCCGGGGCGACGAGGCGATGGGCACCGTCTGGAGCTACCTCGACATGACCGCCCTCGGGCGCCAGGAGGAGTGGGAGAAATCGCCGGAGGGCTATCCGCAGAGCCGGCCGTACAAATGGTGGAACTGGCACGACAGCTACGTCCCCGACGCCGCGCCCGACCCGAAATGGGTCAAGGTGTCGGATGCCGGCGAGGCCGCCTTCCGAAAGCGCGACGGCCAGTGAGGCGCGGCATCGTTCATGCGGAGGGCGGACCCGGCGCGGTCAAAGGGCGCCGGGCTCGCCGCTCAGCGGCGGCGGCGCATGGGTTCGCAGAAGACGTCGTAGATCGCGCTGAGGATCTTGCGGACACCCTCGTTGGCGAGACTATAGTAGATCACCTTGCCGTCGCGTCGGGTCTCCACCAGGCGGTCGAGCCGCAAGCGCGCCAGTTGCTGGGAAACGCTCGACTGCCGTTCACCCAGGAATTGCTCGAGCTCGGTGACGGATTTCTCGCCTTCGGCCAGCGCACAGAGCAGCAGCAGTCGCGACTCGTGCGACATGGCCTTGAGCACGTCGCTCGCCTCACGCGCCTTTTCGGCCATGTCCTTGAGTTCGGCGGAGGTCTTGGTCGGCTTCAGCTTCGGCAACGGCATGATTGGTTCGGTTCCCGGACCGGGCGAGGCGAAAGGATCGATCGAAAGGTCCCGCCCGTTATCTACGACGACGAAGCCCGGCACGAAAGGGCTCGAATCAGCCTTCGGCAGCATCGGCCGCTTCGCTCCCGTCACGTAATCATATTGTAAAATTCAGATTTCTGAATATGATTGCTCGTGACAATCGGCCACCGGCGCGGATTCGGTCCGTTGCGGCTTCGGTCGGATAACGGAGGAGGGAACGCGAGCCATGACCACGATTGCAGAACCCATGGTCCACGAGGCGCGGCGCACGCGGCCGGTCGACTGGTCTCCTTACGGCGTCGGAGTTGGCATCGGCATGCTGAGCTGGGTGGCCTTCGCCGTTTTCGGCGATCCGCTCGGCGTTACGACAGCCTATTCCCGGATAGCGTCGCTGTTCGCCGTTCCCGTGATCGGCGCGGACGCGGTGGCGGCGAACAGCTACTGGAAATCGATGCCGCTGAAATGGGACTATGGCGTCTGGTTTCTGGTCGGAATTCCCGTTGGCTCGTTCCTGTCGGCTATCCTGTCCGGCGCCTGGCGTCTCGAACTGGTGCCGGAAGTCTGGAAAGAACGTTTCGGGCCGTCTGTCGCAAAGCGCTTCATCGCGGCGTTCCTCGGCGGCATCGTCATCATGTATGGCGCGCGGCTGGCCGGCGGCTGCACCAGCGGCCACGGCATTTCGGGGGGCCTGCAGCTTGCGGTGTCGAGCTGGCTGTTCCTCGGCGTGATGTTCGCGACCGGCCTCGGCGTCTCCGCCATCCTCTTCCGCAAGTGATGAAAGGATCAGTCATGACGACACTGATGAGCATTTTGGGGCCGGTTGCAATGGGAATTGCGTTCGGTTTCCTGCTGCAGCGTGGCCGGGTCACGAGCTGCAACGTCATCGAGAACCAGTTCCGGCTGCGCGACTTCACCGTGCTGAAGGTGATGGGCACGGCCATCGTGGTCGGCGGCCTGGGCGTTCTGCTGCTGGTCGATACCGGCAATACCAAATACTATGTGAAGGATGCGAACATGCTTGCGGTCGCGCTGGGCGCGGCATTGTTCGGCGTCGGCATGGCGGTCTACGGCTATTGTCCGGGCACGGCGCTCGGGGCGATCGCGACCGGCAGCGTCCACGCGCTGGTCGGTGCGTTCGGTATGGTGGCGGGAGCAATCCTCTATGCCCTGACCTTCGACTGGCTGAAGGCCCACGTGCTCAATGTTTGGACGCTCGGCAAGGTCCGGCTGCCGGATATCACGGGAGCGCCCGATATCGTGTGGTTCGCTGCGCTTGCGGTCGGTGCGGCGGCATTTTTCTGGTGGGTCGAGTCGTCGGAGGCGAAGCGGGCTTGATCGGCTGAGCCCGCGCGATCAGGAGCGTCCTCGAGAAGAGGAAACGAAGGGCGCGCGTTGAAGATCTGCGCGCGGAGTCGGCGACGTCTAGCGGCCGCGGCCCGTCGCTGTGCCGCGCCTCGGCCGGCGGACGGCCCGCACCTTGCCGCTGTTTCCGCCGCCGCAGAAGAACTGATCCTTGCCATCAGATTCGAGCCCCGACACCGCGAGGCCGGGCGGCATATCGAGCCGCTCGAGGGCCTCTCCCGTGCGAGGATCGATCCGGGTCAATTCGCTCTGGTCGTTTTCCCAGCTGCCGTGCCACAGCTCGCCATCGACCCAGGTGACCCCGGTGACGAAGCGATTGGACTCGATGGTGCGAAGGATGGCGCCCGTTTCGGGATCGACCTGATGGATCTTGCGCTCGCGATACTGCCCGACCCAGAGCGTCCCTTCGGCCCAGGCGAGCCCGGAATCGCCGCCGCCCCCGGGCGCGGGGATCGTGGCGAGCACACGGCCGGTCTTCGGATCGATTTTCTGGATGCGATCCTCGGCGATCTGGAACAGGTGCTCGCCGTCGAAGGCCGTGCCGGCATGCGCGGCGACCTCGATCGAGCGCAACGTCTTGCCGCTGCCGGGATCGATGGCGGCAAGCTTGTCTCCGGCGGCGATCCAGACCTGCTGGCCGTCATAGGTGACGCCAGCGACCCGCTCGACACCCGGGAAGGGCCCATACTCCTTGACGATTTCGGCCGTTGATCGCTTCATGGTTCCATCCTGGTCAGCCCGTACATGCCACCACCCTAATCACCCGGCAGCGGCGTGGGGAGTAACAAGGTTGTCGGGAATCCCGGCACCGGCGGGGTCATCCAGCGCCGGGCCCGGCCGCGGCCGAACCACTGCACCTTGCCCGCCGCCGCAAGTCCGTCGAGCGCCCGCTGCACGGTGCGCTGGCTGGCGCCGAGTGCGAGCGCCAGCGCCGAGCTCGACCATGACTCGCCGTCGGCGAGAAAGGCCAGCACGTCGGCATGTTCCTCGTCGACGGGCCGCGCCAGCACCACGACCTCGCGGCCGCGGCGCGGCACCAGCGCAAACCCTCGGGCGGTCGCGTTCACACTTGCCAGCGCTGCAAGCGCCTTGCGCAGCCGCCCGATCTCGACCCGCAGCCGCGTGCGATGCGATTCATCGGCGAACTTCGCCCCGAATGCCCGTGCAAGCAGCGTGCTCCTCGGCACGTCAGCGGGCCACGCTTCGCCCAGCGCGCGCGCGAGCGCGAACAACACCGGACGGCTCTCGAGCGAGACCAGCGTATCGGCCTCGCGCACGGCATGACGGCACGCGTCCACGACGAGCGCCTTCGACGCCAGCAGCGCCTCAACCTCATCGAGCAGGAGAGGGCGCTCCGCGCCACGGGCCATCAGGCGCGCCGCGGGCGTGTTCAGGATCAGGGATGCGTTTTCGACCTCCGCCGTCAGGGCGGGGATCGCCGCCTGGTGCGCGGCACGCCCGGCCCGGGCGAGCGCGTCGCGCGCCGCCCCGGCCCGAAGGCGTCGCATCGCAATTCCCGCCACCACCAATTCGTGGGCGGCCCGCGAGGCCGGCGGGAAGGGCGCCGGATCGAGCCCGGCAAGCGTGCGCTCGGCCTCGTCGAGACGCCCGATCAGGAGCAGGCGCCGGACTTCGAGATAGCGCGCATGCGCCGCGTTCACCCGGTCGCCATGCGCTTCGAGCGTCGCGTGTGCCGCGTCGAGCGCTTTCGCGGGCCAGCCCAGGTCGCGCGAGACCAGAGCGATCTCGGCTTCGGCGACGACGCATCTCGCCCGCGCCACGGCCTCCTTCGGACCGAAGGCGCGCGCCGCGCTTTTCAGCAGCGCCTTGGCACGGACGAGATCGCCGAGCTGCGCCATCGCGATGCCGCGAAGCGCCAGCGCCGGCGCGTCGTCGCGCAGCGCCACCCGCTTCAATGCACCGAGGGGGTCGCCCGCCGCGAGCGCGCGGCCTGCGGCTGTTATCAGCGAGTCCATCGGAATCCCGTCACACTTGTCACTCTCACCGTTCGATATCTCGGTCCTAATCTATCACATGACGACAGACCAGTGCGTCGCCGCGAGAAGGCCATCATGGTTGACTGGACGATCGTTTCCCCAACGTTTCTCACAGCCATGGTCGAATGGGCTGGAGCCGTTGTGACTGTGCTCGCCGTCGGCCCGGGCCGCTCGACCAGGGAACCCAGCGGAGAACAATGATGACGGAACACATGACCGGAACACGCCAGGAGTGGCTGAAAGCGCGGCTCGAACTGCTCGAGGCGGAGAAGGAGCTGACCCGTCGCAGCGACGAGGTGGCGCGGCGGCGTCAGGCGCTGCCGTGGGTGCGGGTCGACAAGGAGTACCGGTTCGAGACCGATCAGGGCACGGCCTCGCTGCCGGACCTGTTCGCCGGACGCTCACAACTGCTGGTCTACCACTTCATGTTCGGGCCGGACTACACGGCGGGGTGTCCATCCTGTTCGGCGATCGCCGATGGATTCGACGGATTTGTCGTTCATCTGGCGAACCACGACGTCACGCTCTCGGCGGTGTCGCGTGCGCCGCTTCCGAAGCTGCAGGCCTACAAGCGGCGGATGGGATGGACATTTCCCTGGGCGTCCTCGTCCGGCGGCGAGTTCAACTTCGACTTCAACGTCTCCTTCACTGAAGAGCAGCAGCGCGAGGGGTCCATTGAGTACAATTACAGGCGCGGCGGCCACGCGATGGACGCGGCGCAGGTGCCCGAGCCTGTTGCTCAGTTCGCGGCCACTTGCGGAACCGACGCGCGCACCTACAGGCGCGACAGGCCGGGCCTGAGCGCGTTCGTGCGCGAGGACGGCGCCGTCTACCACACCTATTCCACCTATGCGCGCGGCGTGGACGGCATCTGGGGCATGTATCAGTGGCTCGATCGCGCGCCCAAAGGCCGCAACGAGAAGGGCCCCTGGTGGCGCCGCCACGACGAATACGATGCGCAGCTCGTTGGCGGGGGAAAACCATGAGCGAGACCCATCGCAGCGGATGCGCCTCCGGCGCGATCCCTCGCGAAAACGGCGACGCGGCCGCGCTCGGCGCGGCCGGCTGGCTAAGCCTTGCGGCCGCGCCGACCTTTGCCATCATGGCGCTGCTAACGGGAGTTCTCGGCGGCGGCGCACCCGATATGGTCTGCTCGGCCATGCGGGGGTCGCCGTTGAGCGGAATGGTCCCGATGTACCTGCTGATGAGCGCCTTCCATTCGGCGCCCTGGCTGAAGCTGATCTCCAGCCGGCGAACCGGCACCCGCCAGGCCTAGGCTGGTCGTCTCGGGTTGGCTTCGAAAGTTCTCGCTGGACTTACTTTGGGGCGATGAGTGCGATGGCGCTTTGCAACGCCGAATCGAGCACCCGATCCGGCTCCTCGCCGTCGGGCATGGCCCGTGAGATTGCAATCGCGCCGACCATCATCGCGACGATGCTCCAGGCACGCTTCTCACGATCGGGTCCAGCCACGCCCAGGACATTCGACATCTTGCGGACCAACTCCAGCATTTTGCCCCTGTAGGTGGCGCGTATTTTCGGATTTGCGCGCGCAACGTCCGCACTCAAGGTGGGCATGACGCAGCCGGACGCCGGGTCTGCGCGATGGCCGGCGCTGATATACATCGCCAGCCATTCTTTCAGGCGCGCCTGCCGTTCGGCGAGGCTCCCGCTTTCCGAATCGATGAAGGGTTCACCGAGGCAGGTCTCGATGACGTCCTGCAGCAGCGCCTCCTTATTCGAAAAGTTCGAGTAGAAGGCGCCGGACGTGACGCCGGCCGATGCCGCGAGGCCGTCAACCCCGATCCCGTTGAAACCGTTCGTTCGCAGAGCCTTCGCACCGGCCTGGAGGATGGCTTGCTTGGCCCGCGCTTTTTGGTCCGACGGATATCTCATCACCAGCCTCTCAAAATAACTTGATGGCGCTTGATCCATGGAATGACAACAATCATGTAACGATCGTTATTCTAAAAACAACCCTCGCGATAGGCAGCTAACCTCGCGATTAACCGAGAGAAAAGCGATGACCATGACCTTTGAAAATGCGGCGACCAAATCGGTCGACGTGAACGGCACGAAATTCGTGTTCCGGGAGATCGGCAAGAAGGGTGGCGTCCCGCTGGTGTTGCTCCACCATCTGACGGCGGTATTGGACGATTGGGATCCGAGGGTCGTGGATGGGCTGGCGGCGAAGCACCACGTTATTGCGTTCGACAATCGTGGGGTCGGCGGATCCGGAGGTTCTACCCCCAAGACGGTCGAGGAGATGGCTCGGGATGCCGTCGCGTTTATCGGCGCGCTCGGCTTTAGCAAAGTCGATCTGTTGGGTTTCTCGCTCGGCGGCTTCGTCTCCCAGGCCATCGCGCAACAACAACCTGGCCTGCTACGCAAAATCATACTTGCGGGCACCGGCCCGGCGGGCGGCGAGGGCATAGTGAATGTCGGTGCCGTTCTGCAGGACGCATTCGGCAAGGCGGGCGCCACCGGCAAGCATCCGAAGCAGTTTCTGTTCTTTACTCAAACCAGCAACGGCCAGACGGCGGCCGGCGACTTCCTTGGCCGCCTGAAAGAACGCACCAAAGACCTCGACACGCCCGTCAGCAACGAAACCGTTCAGGCTCAGCTTGCGGCGATCCAGGGCTGGGGGCTGGGTGATGCCACGATGCTCGGCACGGTTCAGCATCCCGTCCTGGTCGTCAATGGCGATGACGATGTGATGGTGCCGTCGTTCAACTCGTTCGAGCTCGCCCGCAGGCTGCCGAATGCGCAATTGAGCATTTTCCCCGACGCCGGGCACGGCGGCATTTTCCAGTACCATGCCGCCTTCGTTGAGCAGGCTATCGACTTCCTCCGGCAATAGACAAAGACGGCGTCATGGTCCGGTGCGCCACCGGACCATGCGTCTACCGAACGGTCGCTGGCTTCGATTGCGAGAAGAGCCTCGGCAGCATCACCCCTCCCGCCGACCCATCTTTGCTCCAACGGTAACCAGACCGTTCGGTCGTGAAATGCAAATGAAACACAGAGATTGAATGGTGATCATCATATAAAAATATGGTTCGGCAACGCCCAACAAGCGGCCGAAAATCCAAATGTCGAAATGATCGTCATTCAATCTGGTTGGAGAAATGTTATGCCCCTATGGAAAGTCTATCATCCCGTCGGCGCCTATTCGGCTCAGGATAAAAAGGAATTCGCCGAAAAAGTCACCGCGATGTATTCAAGGATTCCGATCCCGAAATTCTACGTCGTGATGATCTTCGAGGAAGTCGCCGCAGATTCCGTCTATGTCGGTGGCGTATCGCACGGCAAATTCGTTCGTCTCAAGCTCGAACACATGGCCAGGACCTTGCCCGGCCCCATCATCAGGGAATGGTGGGTGAAGGCTGTCGACCAGTTGATCGCACCCTATGTCAGGGACCGAGGATATGACTGGGAAGTCACCATCGATGAGGTGCCGGCCGATCTTTGGTCGCTTCAGGGTGAAATTCCTCCTCCCTTCGAATCCCACGCCGAAAAACGATGGGTAAAGGAGAACCAGGCCAGTGCATACAGCCTGCAGGAAAAGTTGCCGGTCGGAGCCCTCTTCACGCCGGGAGTCACGGAAAAATCGGCCGGCTAAAGCGGCCGGAAGCAGGGCTGTCGATCAATGCAAGGCGCCGCTCCGATCCTCGGGCGGCGCCGACCACATATGGCGCGGATCGTTTTGATCCGTTCGGGCGGGCTGCCGCAAGCGATGCCGGGGTCCTCGTCATCCGTGGACGCGACAGCGTCGGCACGCGGGGTGAGCGTTCTCGCATCTTGGCACATGACGCAAACCTTCCTAGATTGACGTCCCTTGCACCCTAATGAAAGCAGAAACCCGATGGCACGCGTGCGCTGTATCACCGAAATGGGCATGGGCGTCGACGTCCACGGCAAGGACGCCACCAAGGCGGCCAGGCGCGCGGTATCGGACGCCATCCGCCACAGTAGCCTCGGCTTCTTCCGGATGCTGGGCAAAACCGCAAAAGACATGTTCGTCGATGTCACGATCGCGGTGCCCGACCCGAGCGCGGTCGACACCGCAGCGGTCGCCAAGGAGCTGCCTTACGGAACGGTGACGGTGTCGGCGGTCAAGGGCGGGCTTGAGATTCCCGCCGAGCAGGGCACTGATTCCATCCTCATCGCCAATGCCGCGGTGATCGTCAGTCTCGATGATGGGGCGGCCGGCTAGAGAAAGCCGGGAATGACCGCATGTCCACGCTGCACCCGCTTGACCACCCCGTCTGGTATGCGCTGACCACAAGGCAGGCGGCGCTGGCGGAAGGCGGCGCGCTGGCGCGGCGCTATCCGCCTGATATCGGGCCGTTCGCGGCCTTGAGCGAGATGTCTCCGCAATGTTTCGCCGCGCTCGGCGTGCTGATGTCGCCATCCGATTATGTCGTGCTGTTCACGCCAGATACGGTGGCCGCCCCCGCAGAGTTCAAAACACTGCTCGCCAAGACCGGTGAGCAGATGATCGGGATGCCCGCCGAGGTCCCGGGCGGCAGCGCGGACATCGTCACGCTCGGTGCCGGTGACGTCCCGGCGATGCTGGAATTGACGAAACTGACCAACCCCGGTCCTTTTGCCGTGCGAACCCGGGAATTGGGGACGTTTCTCGGCGTCAAGGTCGATGGAAGACTGGCGGCAATGGCGGGCGAACGCATGAAGCCGGCCGATTATACCGAGATCACGGCTGTCTGCGTGCATCCGGATTATCGTGGCCGCGGTTACGCGCAGTTGCTGCTTGGGGCGATTGCGCGGCAGATTGCGGCGCGCGGGGAGATTCCGTTCCTGCACGTCTTTTCGGATAATGACAGCGCCATCGCGCTGTACCGGCGGCAGGGAATGGAAATCCGCCGGCGTCTATGCGTGACCGTGTTGGGGAGGAATGTTTGATGGGTTCGATCACGATCTACGGCATCAAGAACTGCGACACCATGAAGAAGGCGCGCACCTGGCTCGACAGCCACGGCGTCGCCTATCATTTCCATGACTACAAGAGCGAATCCATCGCCAGGGACAAGCTGAAAGGCTGGAGCGACGAGGTCGGCTGGGAAACCCTGCTCAACCGCGCCGGCACCACCTTCCGCAAATTGCCGGACGGCGACAAAGAGGGCCTCAACGAGCGCAAGGCACTCGCCTTGATGCTGGCGCAGCCCTCGATGATCAAGCGGCCGGTGCTCGAACTCGGCGGCAAATTGCTGGTCGGCTTCAAGCCGGAAATCTATGAAAAGGAAGTCAAGCCGGGCGCGGCGCGGAAACGCTAGTTCAGCTCGATGATATCTTCCGACGCGCGGGAGTGCGTAGAACTGCGAACGATGTCCTGGTCGATGACGGCCCGCACGATGATCGCGGGTACCGCGCGGGGCCTCATTCCCATCAGATTGCTGATCTTGAAGTGGCCCTCGGTGCTGATGGCCTTGTAGGAGCCGACGATCTGCTCGACGCTGTCGGCGCTGCCGAACGGCAGCAGCAGGCGCTCATATTGGACGTCCTTGCCGTCCGGGTCCTGCACCAGGGAGATCGAATAGGCCGGCCGCCTGTATGCCAGGCAGGTGCGGTACAAGGTGACGACGTGTTCGTATCGTTCAGGACCGATCGCGTCGTCGAGATAGCGATTGATCAACTGCCGGGGATCGAGGTGCTCGCTGCCATAGACCTTGGTCAGCGTTGCGCCCTCCTGGGTGATCAGGAAGCGCGCCTCGTCGCCACAGCCTTCGACGTTAAATCCCATCATGTCCGGAAGCTCGTCGGCCATGCGCTCCGGCCGGTAATCGGCGAGAACCGGCAGCGGGCGCGGTTTGACCACCGCGCGCAGCCAGGTGTTGAGGAGATCGCGTTGCCGGATGGATCTGACGACCGAGGGATTGGCGCTTTCGAATTGCATTCCAGTGCTAGCCGAATTCGATCTGGTCGCCGGACGGAATGCGGCCGGGGGCGCGGTGGAACAGGTCGCGGTCGATCACGGTGCGAAGTTTCGGCGTCGGCAGTGCATCGCTTCCCCGCATCAGGTTCTTGATTTCGAAACCGCCCTCCTCGCTGATGGTCTTCAGCGAGGCGATCACATGGCCGACGGCGCCGCCGTCCGCGAACGGCAGCAGCAGCCGCTCATAGGCGACGATTCGCCCATAGCTGTCGTCGATGTTGGCGATGGTGTAGACGGGCAGGCCGACGGCGATGCATTTGTAATAGACCGGCATCACCACGGGCACGAGTCGCGGTCCGATATATTCGTCGAGATATTTGCCCTTGCCGGTGTGGCCGTAGGCGTTCGATATCCGCGTGCCGTCGCTCTGGATCGTCAGGCGCGGGGGCTGCTCGGCGGCATCGACTGTGTAGTAGACGAGGTCGGCAAGCTCATCGGCGAGGCGCTCGGGCTGGTATTCCTCGACGCGCGGCAATTTCTGCTCGCGGGAATAGAGTCGCAGCCAGGTGTTCAGCAGGTCCCGCTGCTTGATCGACTTGACGACCGATGGGTTGGCGCTCTCGAAATCCACCGCTGCGATCCGTTCTCAATACCAAAATAATCAAAACACTGAACCATCGGCCGGAGGGGCAAATATTTCGTGAAACCGTAAGATTGCATCTAAACACCGTTAATGAGCGCTTTCCGGACTCGCCCGAGGGCTTCTGAGCACAGCGCGCAAGCGCCTGGGTTGTGGCTCCCGAGCAATTGGACTTATGGCGAATTCAAAGCGCCCGAGGGTACCGCCGAATGCCCAGCTTTCCACCTTGCGCAAGGCGGGCCGTTGACGGCATATTCCGGCCCGGAGGGGCAGGGTCCGGGACGCATTCCAAGCGGCGTCCTCAAAGAGAACCTGCCGGTTAGGGAAAATTGGCCATGCGCGGGGGCTTCGCGGCAATGGTTGATGGGGGAAATTTGATTGGCTGATGAGTTCATTCTCGAAACCCGCGGATTAACCAAGGAGTTCGCGGGGTTCTTCGCTGTTCGCGATGTCGATCTTCGGGTCCGACGTGGCAGCATTCACGCGTTGATCGGTCCGAACGGGGCCGGCAAGACCACGTGCTTCAATCTTCTGACCAAGTTTCTGAAGCCTTCGGCCGGCCAGATCCTCTACAAGGGACAGGACATCACGGCGATGGCGCCGGCCGACGTGGCGCGCCTGGGCCTGGTGCGTTCGTTCCAGATTTCGGCGGTATTTCCGCATCTGACCGCGCTAGAAAATGTCAGGGTCGCGCTGCAGCGTCAGCACGGACATTCCTTCGATTTCTGGCGCTCCAAATCGGTGCTCGACCGCTTCAACGGCCGCGCGCTGGAACTGCTCAACGACGTCGGCTTGAGCGAATTCGCAAAGACACCGGCGGTCGAAATGCCCTATGGCCGCAAGCGCGCGCTCGAAATCGCGACCACGCTGGCGCTCGATCCGGAAATGATGCTGCTCGACGAGCCGATGGCCGGCATGGGACATGAGGACATCGACAAGATCGCGACCTTGATCAAGCGCATCTCCGCTAAATACACCATCCTGATGGTCGAACATAATCTCAACGTCGTGGCCAATCTGTCCGACATCATCACGGTGTTGACGCGCGGACAGGTGCTTGCGGAAGGCAATTATGCCGAATTGACCAAGGATGAGCGCGTCAAGGAAGCGTATCTGGGGGCGGGTCATGGCTGATTTGAAAATGGCCGATACCGCGACCAGGCCCGCAGCCGCGACCGGCGCTGCGCCGGTGCTGGCGGTGCAGGACCTGCAGGCCTGGTACGGCGAATCTCACATCCTTCACGGCATCAATTTCAATGTGAATGCCGGCGAAGTGGTCACCTTGCTCGGACGCAACGGCGCCGGCAAAACCACCACGCTGAAATCGGTGATGGGGATCATCGGCAAACGCACCGGCTCGGTCCGGTTCGACGGCCAGGAGATCGTCCGTGCGTCCTCCGACAGAATCGCGCGCATGGGCGTCGCCTTCTGCCCGGAGGAGCGGGGGATTTTCGCCAGTCTCGATGTCCGGGAAAATCTGCTGTTGCCGCCGATCGTGCGTCCCGGCGGTCTGTCGCTGGACCAGATCTTCGACCTGTTCCCCAATCTGAAGGAGCGGCTCGACAGCCAGGGCACCAAATTGTCCGGCGGCGAGCAGCAGATGCTGGCGATCGCGCGAATCCTGCGCACCGGCGCACGCTTCCTGATGCTGGACGAGCCGACCGAGGGGCTGGCGCCCGTCATCATCCAGCAGATCGGCCACACCATCGCGCGGCTCAAGAAGGAAGGCTTTACGATCCTTCTGGTCGAACAGAATTTCCGTTTCGCCGCCACCGTGGCGGATCGCTACTACATCGTCGAACATGGCAAGGTGATCGACGGCTTCGCCAACGCCGACCTGCAGGCCAATATGGACAAGCTGCACACCTATCTCGGCGTCTGAAGGCAGTCGGAAGAGTTCGTTACGAAAGATCTGATCGATGCAAGCTCTCTACGCACAGCTCTTGGTGGGACTG
This sequence comes from Bradyrhizobium sp., assembly GCA_041490045.1. GTDB lineage: Bacteria > Pseudomonadota > Alphaproteobacteria > Rhizobiales > Xanthobacteraceae > Bradyrhizobium. Next base: position 4,002 of record JBGPSI010000003.1, on the reverse strand, counting down.
ATCAACGGCTCGTTTTACGCGCTGCTCAGTCTCGGGCTCGCCGTGATCTTCGGCATGCTCAACATCATCAATTTCGCCCACGGCGCGGTCTACATGATGGGCGCCTTCGTCGCCTATTTCCTGCTGAATGTGGCGGGCATCGGTTATTGGCCGGCGCTGATCATCGCGCCCATCGTGGTCGGCATTTTCGGCATGATCCTGGAACGGACCATGCTGCAATGGCTTGCCGGCCTCGACCATCTCTACGGACTGCTGCTGACCTTTGGACTGGCGCTGATCATCCAGGGCGTGTTCCAGAATTATTTCGGTTCGTCCGGTTTGCCCTATTCGATCCCGGACGAGCTCAAGGGCGGCATGAATCTCGGCTTCATGTACCTGCCGATCTATCGCGGCTGGGTGGTGATCTTTTCGCTGATCATTTGTATCGGGACCTGGTACCTGATCGAACGCACGCGGCTCGGCGCCTATCTGCGCGCCGCGACTGAAAACCCGACGCTGGTCCGCGCCTTCGGTATCAACGTGCCGCGCATGATCACCCTGACTTACGGGCTCGGCGTCGGCCTTGCCGCGCTCGCCGGGGTGTTGTCGGCGCCGATCAACCAGGTCCGGCCGCTGATGGGCGAAAATGTCATCATCGTGGTGTTCGCGGTGGTGGTGATCGGCGGCATGGGTTCGATCATGGGATCGATCATCACCGGCTTTGCGCTGGGTGTGATCGAGGGTTTGACGAAATACTTTTATCCGGAGGCCTCCAATACCGTGGTGTTTGTGCTCATGGTGCTGGTGTTGCTGGTGAAGCCTACAGGACTGACAGGACGGGCGGCCTAACATGACGGTGATGACCGACGATTCAATTCCCGTGACCCCGCGCGCAATCCACGACGAGATGGTCGCGTTCGGCGTCATGGCCGCGCTACTTCTGATCGTGCCGTTGACCGGCATCTACCCGTTCTTCGTGATGCAGGCGCTGTGCTTTGCCTTGCTCGCCTGCGCCTTCAATCTCCTGATCGGATATGGTGGCCTGTTGTCGTTCGGCCACGCGATGTTTCTGGGGACTGCGGGTTACGTTTCAGGCCATGCATTGAAGGTCTGGGGGCTGCCGCCCGAACTCGGCATTCTCGCCGGCACCGCCGCCTCCGCCGGGCTCGCCGTCATCACCGGCCTCGTCGCGATCCGCCGTCAGGGCATTTATTTCGCGATGATCACGCTGGCGCTCTCCCAGCTCCTGTATTTCATCTATCTGCAGGTGCCGTTCACCCATGGCGAGGATGGCATCCAGGGCATTCCGCAGGGCTATCTGTTCGGTATTTTGAACCTCGCCAACCCGACCATCCTTTACTACACCGTGCTTGCGGGTTTCCTGTTCGGCTTCCTCTTGATCTTTCGCACCATTAACTCGCCGTTCGGCGAGGTGTTGAAAGCGATTCGCGAGAATGAGCCGCGCGCGATATCGCTCGGTTACAAGACCGATCAGTACAAGCTGCTCGCCTATATCCTGTCGGGAACGCTGGCGGGGTTCGCCGGCGCACTGAAGGTGTTTGTCGCGCAAAATGCTTCGTTGACGGATGTCGAAGTGGCGATGTCCGGGCAAATCGTGCTGATGACGCTGGTCGGCGGTCTCGGTACCGTGTTCGGTCCGGTTTTCGGCGCCTTTGTCATCGTCGCCATGCAGCAATACCTTTCCGGTCTCGGGCAGTGGGTAACGGTGATCCAGGGCTCGGTCTTCGTGGTCTGCGTGCTGACGTTCCGTCGCGGCGTGATCGGGGAAATCGCGCATTATTTCCGCCGATCGCTCTGAAAGGCCCGGTTTCCGGAGTGTTTTCGGTCCCACAAAGCGGTGGATGACCGGGTTCCACCTTGCCGCCGGCTACCCGCGTTGCCGGAAAAATGCTCTATGACAGTTCTGTGACAGGCCGCTTTGGCCGGCCTTTTCCGTAAATTTGGGACATATCGATGCTGCGTTGGTTTCGCGCCTTTCTCCCCAGGGAGGAACGGTTTTTCGAGCTGTTCGCCCGGCACTCCCAGACCTGCGTGCAAGGCGCGCTGGCGTTGCAGGGCATGCTGCGCGGCGGCGAGGAAACCCCGGTGTACTGCCAGCGCGTCAACCAGTTCGAGAATGACGCCGACAACATCACCCGCGAGGTGCTGACCGCGGTGCGCCGGACCTTCATCACCCCGTTCGATCGCGGCGACATCAAGAACCTGATCACCGCGATGGACGACGCCATCGACCAGATGCAGCAGACCGCCAAGGCGGTCATCCTGTTCGAGGTCCGCACCTTCGAGCCGCCGATGCGCGAAATGGGAACGCTGCTGGTGGAATGCGCCAATCTGGTCGGCCGCGCGCTCCCGCTGTTGCAGTCGATCGGCGACAATGTCGCGATGCTGACCGCGATCACCGAGGAACTGACCAAGCTGGAAGGGCGCGTCGACGATCTTCACGACATCGGCCTGAAGGAACTTTTCCTCAAGCACCGCAACGCCAACACGATGGATTTCATCGTCGGCGCGGAGATCTACGACCACCTCGAGAAGGTCGCCGACCGGTTCGACGACGTTGCCAATGAGATCAACAGTATCGTGATCGAACAGGTATAGGGCAGGGCCATCAATTGGACGCCACGATTGGTCTTCCTGTCCTGTTCGGATTGATCGCAGTCGCGCTGCTGTTCGACTTCCTCAATGGTTTGCACGACGCCGCCAACTCGATTGCGACCATCGTATCCACGCGCGTGTTGCGGCCGCATTATGCGGTATTCTGGGCGGCATTCTTCAATTTCGTCGCCTTTCTGGTGTTCGGGCTCAACGTTGCCCGCACCATCGGCACCGGCATCGTTGAGCCGAGCGTGATCGACACCCACGTGATTTTCGCGGCGCTGATCGGCGCCATCGTCTGGAACCTGATCACCTGGGGACTGGGCATCCCGTCCTCGAGTTCGCACGCCCTGATCGGGGGACTGGTCGGGGGCGGCATGGCCAAGGCGGGCCTTTCGGCCGCGGTCTGGAGCGGGCTGACGAAGACGCTGGTCGCGATCGTGCTGTCGCCGCTGGTCGGATTCCTGCTGGCGATGGTGCTGGTCGCGATCGTGTCCTGGGCGTCGGTGCGCTCCACGCCGTTTGCGGTCGACCGCGCCTTCCGCATCCTGCAATTCGCCTCGGCGTCGCTGTACTCGCTCGGCCATGGCGGCAACGACGCGCAGAAGACCATGGGCATCATCGCGGTGCTGCTTTATTCGCAGGGGCAGCTCGGCACCGAATTCTACGTGCCCTTTTGGGTGGTGTTGTCTTGCCAGACCGCCATGGCGCTGGGCACGCTGATGGGCGGCTGGCGGATCGTCCGCACCATGGGCCTGCGCATTACCAAACTGACGCCGATGCAGGGATTTTGCGCGGAGACCGGCGGCGCCGCGACCCTGTTCATGGCGACCTTTCTCGGCGTTCCCGTCTCCACCACCCACACCATCACCGGCGCCATCGTCGGCGTCGGCGCGGCGCGGCGCGTCTCGGCGGTGCGCTGGAACGTGGCAAGCTCGATCGTCTATGCCTGGGTCATCACCATCCCGGCCTCCGCCGGCGTCGCCGCGCTGGCCTATTGGGCGGTATCCTTGCTGGGTTACCGCTGATTGGAGAATCGGCCGCGCAATCCCTATATGGGCCGTATCGATCCTGCTTGATCCAGCCCGTTTTCCCTGCCAAACGCTCGATTCATGTCCGACCTCGCCATAGCAACCGAAACGCCGTCCCGCACCCCGCTTGCCGCCGAGGTCGCGCGCCGACGCACCTTTGCCATCATCTCCCATCCCGACGCCGGCAAGACCACGCTGACCGAAAAACTGCTGCTGTTCGGCGGCGCCATCAATCTGGCGGGGCAGGTCAAGGCCAAGGGCGAGCGGCGCAACACCCGTTCCGACTGGATGAAGATCGAGCGTGAGCGCGGCATTTCCGTCGTTACCTCGGTGATGACCTTTGAATTCGAGGGGCTGGTGTTCAACCTGTTGGACA
>JBGPSI010000002.1:0-85958 GCA_041490045.1 Bradyrhizobium sp. | reverse complement strand
ACGATCGCCTCAAGTCGATGGCGGTCCGTCCGGGTGACCTTTACGATAATTCCTGCTCTCATGCCGAGAGATTGAACTGCTTCGGTCGATTTGGGAATCGTCCGAATGAATCAGACCACTAGATCAGCTTCGGATACCGATGCCGGCAGGGAAATGTCTTTCCAGCGAAGCTTGCTGCTGATGATTGGAGGCTCAACGAAAAGTCTCTTGTCCATTGGATGCTCCGCTGAAAATGCGAGGCCTCATTTCGGCTTGGAATAGATCTTCGAATAGGTATCCCGCAAAATATTCTTCTGCACCTTGCCCATGGTGTTGCGCGGCAATTCGGCGACCACGATCACCTTTTTCGGCATCTTGAATTTTGCGATCCTGCCGTCGAGCCCTTTCAGCACGCTAGCCTCGTCCACCTTGGCGCCCTTGTCGCAGACCACGACGGCGGTGACGCCCTCGCCGAAATCGGCATGCGGCACGCCGATGACAGCGGATTCGATCACGCCCGGCATGGCGTCGATCTCGCTCTCGATTTCCTTCGGGTAGACGTTGAAGCCGCCGGAGATCACGAGATCCTTGCCGCGGCCGACAATATGCACGTAGCCCTTGGCGTCGATCTTGCCGAGGTCGCCGGTGATGAAGAAGCCGTCGCTGCGGAACTCGGCTTTCGTCTTCTCCGGCATTCGCCAGTAACCCTTGAAGACGTTGGGTCCCTTGACCTCGATCATCCCGATCTCGTCGCGCGCCAATTCCGTGCCGGTTTCGGGATCGGTGACGCGCACGGAAACGCCGGGCAGGGGATGGCCGACCGCGCCGGGGACGCGCTCACCGTCATAGGGGTTCGACGTGTTCATGTTGGTCTCGGTCATGCCGTAGCGCTCGAGCACGGCGTGGCCGGTGCGCGCGAACCATTCGCGATGGGTGTCTGCGAGCAACGGCGCGGAGCCCGAGATGAACAGCCGCATGTGTTTCGTGGATTCCTTGGTCAGCGCCGGGCTTTGCAAGAGGCGTGTATAGAATGTCGGCACGCCCATCAGGACTGTTGCGCGCGCCATCAGCTTGATGACCGCTTCGGGATCGAATTTCGGCAGGAAGATCATCGAGGCGCGGGCGAACAGCGTGACGTTGCTCGCCACGAACAGCCCGTGGGTGTGATAGATCGGCAGCGCGTGGATCAGCACGTCCTTGTCGGTGAAGCGCCAGTAGTCGACCAGCGACAGCGAATTCGACGCGAGGTTTCCATGCGTCAGCATCGCGCCCTTGGAACGTCCCGTGGTGCCCGAGGTGTAGAGGATCGCGGCGAGATCGTCGTTGGCGCGCGCGACGGTCTTGAATTCGGGCTTTGCCGTCGCGTCGGCATCGGTCAGCGATCCCTTGCCGTCGGCCCCCAGCGTCTCGACCCCAGCGCCGACTTTGGCGGCGAGTTTGCCGATGCCTTCGGCCTTCGAGGGATCGCACACCACCAGCGACGGCTCGGCGTCGCCGATGAAATATTCGAGTTCGTTGAGCGTATAGGCGGTGTTGAGCGGCAGATACACCGCACCCGCACGCACGGTAGCGAGATAGAGCACGAGGCCCGGCACCGATTTTTCGGTCTGGGCGGCAACGCGGTCGCCGGTCTTGACGCCGCGGCTCACCAGCACATTGGCCATCTGTCCGATGCGGGCGATCAGCTCGCCATAGCTGATGCGCTGGCCGTCGAGCATTTCGATCGCGAGCCGGGCCGGATCGTCGAGGCCGTCGAACAGGCGGGAAAACAGGTTGGCGTTCATGATGGTTTTCCGGGTCGCGTTCGTGCATCATAAGGGCTAGGGCGGACGCGGCCGTTTTGCCGCGACAGGGTGACAGTTCAATAGCAAAAACGCCCTTCACAAAGCAACGGAGACAGTTTGCATGTCGAATGACGGGAAACGCGTGGCCTGGGTGACCGGCGGCGGCAGCGGGATCGGCGAGGCCGGGGCGGAGGCGCTGGCGGCGGACGGCTGGACGGTGGTGGTTTCGGGGCGGCGGAAAGACGCGCTGGATGCCGTGGTGGCGAAGATCACGGGGAGCGGCGGCAAGGCCGAGGCGATCCCGCTGGATGTCAGCGTCGCCGCCGATGTCACCAAGGCCGCCGAGCAGATTCTCAGCCGCCATGGCCGCATCGATCTCCTGGTCAACAGCGCCGGCATCAACGTACCGAAACGCAGCTGGGCCGACATGGAGCTGGAAGGCTGGAACAAGCTCGTCGACATCAATCTCAACGGCGTCCTGTACTGCATGCGCGCGGTGCTGCCGGCGATGCGCAGGCAGAAAGACGGCTGCATCATCAATGTCGCATCATGGGCCGGCCGCCATGTTTCGAAAATGCCGGGACCGGCCTACACCACCACCAAGCATGCGGTGCTGGCGCTGACCCATTCCTTCAACATGGACGAATGCGTCAACGGCCTGCGCGCCTGCTGCCTGTCGCCCGGCGAGGTCGCAACCCCGATCCTGAAACTGCGGCCGGTGGTGCCGTCGGAAGAGGAGCAGGCGCGGATGCTGCAGCCCGAAGATTGCGGCCGCACCATCGCCTTCGTCGCCAGCATGCCGCCTTGGGTCTGCGTCAACGAGATCCTGATCAGCCCGACCTGGAACAGGGGTTTTGTACAGACGCCGAACAATCGGGATTAGCTGGTAGGGCGGATTGAGCCGAAGGCGTAATCCGCCGCCCCGGCTATGACGTCGATGCACGCTGTGCAGTCCGTGCCATCCTTCTCTCGATATCGAATTGCCGTCGCGCGTGTGGAATTGGCGAGCGGAGGTTTCGGCAGTTGCCGCTGATCGCGCAACGATTGGCCAAAAACGGCGGATTACGCCTTCGGCTCAATCCGCCCTACGGGCTTAATCGGGTATTAAAGATTCTGGACTTCTAGTGCGAGGCAGACAATTACAAGGTGTGCCTATGCCGATTTTCTATTTCATCATAGCGACAATGGCGATGAATTTCCTAGTCAATTTCTTACCCTTTGGACGCAACGCTATTCAAGGTATTCGGATCGTTGTGATTGCCGTCGGCCTCGGTTGTGCGTATCGATATGGTGTCATGCACTGACCTTGAGCAACGCAACCTCCTGGCCAGAATGTTGAAGATTGCCATTTAGGCGATATGGGCGGTACTCATGGCTTGAGATCGAGCGCTCACGAATTAAGGTGAGTGAACTCAACATCACGCGCGGCGCCGGCTCGTCGGCCTCATCGAGGCTGCGGGCCTTCTGCGCGCCTCTTCCGGATTTGCGCGTAAAATCTAATTTCCTGAACCGGATCAAGCTGTTTCTATCTGTCCAGTCCCTTTCGAAAAAATATTCTGGTTTTCCGAAATAGCGAATCAGTTTTATATCCGCAGCCGTCCACCCCACTCGAGGGGCGTATCGCGATCGTCACGAACGCGGGGCTGGATGCGGTGGCCGCGAGCGGCGCTTCTGACGAGAGCGTTTTGCTGGCGGACGGCAAAATCGTGTGGTCCTGACGCCTCGACGCCGGCGTCAAGTTTGCGGGAAGCAATTTCCGCAAGCGACGGTGACAAGAAAGCCCGATCGCCGGGGAGAGCTCGACATAAGCCGTAAAACCATTGCGCAGGGAAGGCCGGACTGCTTCCGCTGAACCTGTATGCTCGTGTGCGTTTCTCTACCCTTTTTGCACGCGAGACCGCGGGTGCAGCGCGCACCCGGCTTTCCCTGCGCCCTCTTTTGTGAGGAGGGCGGCAAGAAACAGCAAACCTCGGGCCGCTTCGCGCCGCGGGAACGCGAAGGTGTGTTTGAAATTGCCAGGCCGTTTGAAAACTGAATCCTGCCCGGTTGCTGCCGCGAAAGCGGGAACCGCCCCGCGTCAACTTCCCGGTAACGACTTCTGTTTACGCTCCGCCAACCATAAGCCCTCGCGTATTCGTGGGCCTTTGGTCGAGTGGGTGTGTCATGTTGCGTTTCAAGATTCTGGCCTCGGCCGTGCCCCTGTTGATTCTCTGTTTTTTCGCGCGCGGCGAATTGTTGCCCGGCCCGCATCCCTGCATCGCCGTCGCCAACACCTCGGTCCGGATCTCGGACATGCCCTGGGTTGCCGATCTTCACGTCGCCTTCACCGACGACCCGAAGCTCGCGACCGTGCGGGTGCAGCTCTCCGACAGCGCCGACGCCGCCGATTTCGCCGTGATCGACGATGCCGAAAGCGCGGAGACCGGTTCATGCGAGGCCAATCCGGCCACGCGGCGGGTTTCGATCACACAAAGCCCCGCGCCGGATATGCCGGTGATCTACCTTTCGCCGGACGGCCCTGCCGATTACCGCATCTTCGTGCGCTCGAAAACCTTCTCCGTGCGCGATGCGGCGGCGCTGGTGGTCGGTGCCGGCGGCGGACAGCGAAGGCTTGTCGCCGCATCGCTCTGAGTTTTTCTCTTTTTTGATGCGTTCATCCTGCATTAACCCTGTTCGCATCGCCACACCTGACACCGTGCAACCCGCAAGCACTTTGCAAGGTCAAACACGCCATGGTCGGCGCCGGGTCGGGCGCGACAAGACAGGTTTCGGGGTCATCGGCATGGGACGATTCTTCCGGATCAAGCTGCATTTGCGGCGCTTCTCCCGGCGCCATCCGTGGCTGATCTTCACGGTCCGCTCTTTCATGATCTTTTCCGCCGCGTTCGGCGGCTCCTACGGTTTCATCGCCGGAAGCCGCTCTCCGGCTGCCGGTTACAACCCCAACACCTTTGCGATCGGCGCAAGCTTCCTGTTCGCGGTCGCCTGCCTCGCGCTCGCGACGCTGAGTTTCCGGATGCGCCTGCTGCGCCAGAAGCTTCGCAAGGTCGCGCTCCACAATGAAACGCTGGCCGACCGCAACTGGGAACTGCAGGAGGCCGAGCAGCGCGTCCGCAGCCTGTTCGAATCGCAGGGCGACCTGATCGTGCTGCGCGATGCCGAAGGCCGCATCGGCTTCGCCAACGACGCCTATTGCGAACTGGCCAGCCAACCGCGCGAGGCGCTGATCGGCAGCAAATTCACCTTCGACGTGCTCGAACAGGGCGACACCGCGCTGGAATCGAGCGGCACCCGCATTCACGACCAGAAGATCGCAGGGCCCCTGGGCCCGCGATGGATCGCCTGGCGCGAGGGCTGGGTTCGATCGGACGCCGGCCAGCCCGCCGAATTGCAATGCGTCGGCCGCGACGTCACCGACCGCACTGAGACCGAACGCGCGCTGGCGGAAGCCCGCGATCAGGCCGACGCCGCCAACCGCGCCAAGTCGCGTTTCCTGGCGATGGCCAGCCACGAGATCCGCACGCCGCTGAACGGCATCCTCGGCATGAGCGGGCTGCTTCTGGATACGCCGCTGACGCCGGAGCAGATGACCTACGCCAAGGCGGTGAAAACGTCCGGTGACGCACTGTTGTCGCTGATCGAGGAACTGCTGGACTATTCCAAGATCGAAGCCGGCAAGATTGATCTCGAACACCGCCCCTTCGCCCTCGCCACCATGATCGAGGACATCACCGAACTGCTGGCGCCGCGGGCGCAGGCGCGCAAGCTCGAGATCGCGGCCTATGTCGACGAAAGGCTGCCGGCTGAAGTGATCGGCGATGCCGCACGGCTGCGGCAGGTGCTGCTCAATCTCGCCGGCAATGCGATCAAGTTCACCTCCACCGGCGGCGTGGCGCTGATCGTGGAGTCCGGCATCTGGCCCAATGAAATCAGCTTCCTGATCCGCGATACCGGCATCGGCATCGCGCCCGAGGCGCAACAGCGTATCTTCCGCGAGTTCGAACAGGCCGACGATCGCATCGCCCGCAGCTATGGCGGCACCGGATTGGGCCTGAGCATCTCCGAACGTATCGTCAAACGCATGGGCGGCCGCATCGCGCTGGAGAGCCAGCTCGGCAAAGGATCAACCTTCGAGGTGTCGGTTCCGCTTCCCGCGGCGAATAGCGAACAGAAGCCATTCGCGGCGCCGGACCTGACCGGACAGCCGATCATGCTGGTGACGCCACAGAGCATCGAGGCCTCGCTGGTCGCCCAGCGGCTGCAGCGCTGGGGCGCCCAGACCTGCCTGGTCACCGATGTCGCGGTGGCGCAGGCGCTGCTGCCGGAACGGACCTGGCACGCCGTGCTGATCGATCGCGCGCTCGGCGCGCGAGAGGTCGAGGCGCTGGGCGAGACGGCGCGCATGCACGCGACACAGCGGATCGTGATGTTCACGCCCGCCGCGCGGCACGAACTGCAGCCTTCCGGTTCCTCCGCCTTCACCGGCTATCTGATAAAACCGCTGCGCGCGGCCTCGCTGGCGGCGCGGCTGTCGATGGCGCCCGAAGTGGCAGCGCCAAGCCTCGCCGATGAGACGCTGATCGAGACGCCTGTCGCGACTGATACGCCGGCGCAGGGGCTTTCGGTCCTGGTCGCCGAAGACAATGAGATCAACGCGCTGTTGATGCGTTCGCTGCTCATGCGGCTCGGCCATCACGCCGTCATCACCACCAATGGCGAAGAGGCGCTGGAATCCTGGCTCGCCGCAAAATCCGCCGGCACGCCCTATGATCTCGTGCTGATGGACATCCAGATGCCGCAACTCGACGGCATCGAGACGGCGAAACAGATCCGCGCGCGCGAGGCAGGCCAACCCGGCCTCCGGACGCCGATCCTGGCGCTGACCGCGAACACGCTGGTGGAGGACCGCTACGCCTGCTTCGAGGCCGGCATGGACGGCTTCCTGATCAAGCCGCTCGACCGCGACAAGCTCGCCGACGCGCTCGCGGGGCTGGCCGCCTCGCGGCATCTGGCGGCGTGAGGCACTGTTCTCGTCGTGTCACACCTTGGCAATGGCGGCGTCACATGGCTGTCGAACGCCCGTGATTTCTCAGCCCTCGAAGGCCGCGCCGATTCGATTCGGACAGAAGCGGCCAGAAGGGACTTCATGCAGAACGGCGAATTGGCGCGATCGACGCAGCGCCTTTTTCGGATGTTGCGGCCGGAGAATGTCGGGACCGCAGCGCAAACGGCGATCACCTGGCTCAAGCCGCCGCCCTCGCCATCCGGCGTCATCAAGCCGATCCGACTGCCCGGCCATTCCACCACGCTCGGCCGGCTCGGCCCACTCGAGGTGCGGCTCGCCGAGGGTAAGCGCGACGTCAAGCGCGCGCAAAAGCTGCGCTATCGCGTGTTCTACAAGGACGGCGCCGCGATCGCCGATGCCGCGACCTTGCTGGCCCGCCGCGACAAGGATGCGTTCGACAAGATCTGCGATCATCTCCTGGTGATCGACCACGCCGCCAAACCCTCGATCGGCGGCAAGCTGCCGGTGGTCGGCACCTATCGCCTGCTGCGGCAGGACGTCGCGGAAAGCAATGGCGGCTTCTATACCGAGAACGAGTTCGATATCGCCGGCCTGATCGAACGCCATTCAAATCTGCGCTTTCTCGAGCTCGGCCGTTCCTGCGTGCTGCCGCGCTACCCCAACAAGCGCACCGTCGAATTGCTGTGGCGCGGCATCTGGAGCTATGTCAGGCAGCACCGGCTCGACGTCATGATCGGCTGCGCCAGTTTCGAGGGCACCGATCCCGACCGGCTGGCGCTGCCATTGTCTTTCCTGCATCACTACGCGCAGGCCCCGGAAGCCTGGCGCGCCTCGGCGCATCCCTCGCGCCGCGTCGAGATGAACCGGATGGCGAAGGAAGCCATCAACCCGAAGGCCGCGCTGCATGAGCGCCGCCGCTGATCAAGGGATATCTGCGGCTCGGGGCCATGATCGGCGACGGCGCGGTGATCGATCATCAGTTCGGCACCACCGACGTGCTGATCGTGATGCCGGTATCGGCAATCAGCGCCCGTTACATCGAGCACTTTGGGGTCGATGCGTCGCGCCATGCGGCCTGACATTTTGTTTGGGCATGACCTGTTCCGAAAGCCGCTTCACACTTTTCGGGATCATGCCCTAAAGCCGCCGCAGCGCCACTGTTTCGACCACGTGGTCGGCGCCCTTCTTCAGGATCAGCGTCGCGCGCGGCCGGGTCGGCAGGATGTTGTCCTCGAGATTGGCAAGGTTGGTGCGCTCCCAGATCGCCAGCGCCGTGGCGGTCGCTTCCTCGTCGGACAGCGGCGCATAGCGATGGAAATACGACCGGGGATCGGTGAACGCCGTATCGCGCAGCGCCAGGAAACGCTTGATGAACCATTCGCGCAGTACCGATTCCTCGGCATCGATATAAACCGAGAAATCGAAGAAGTCCGACACCACCGCAACCGCTTTGCCGTCGCGCGGCAGTGGGCCGGTCTGCAGCACGTTGACCCCCTCGACGATCAGGATGTCCGGCCGGTCGATCTCGATCCATTCGTTGGGGATGATGTCGTAGGTCAGATGCGAATAGACCGGCGCCCGCACGGTCCGCCGTCCGGCCTTGATGTCGCTCAGAAACGACAGCAGCATCGGCAAATCGTAGCTCTCTGGAAATCCCTTCTTCTGCATCAGGCCCCGCCGTTCCAGCACGGCCTTTGGAAACAGGAAGCCGTCGGTCGTCACGAGATCGACCTTGGGCCGCGGCGACCAGCGCGCCAGCAGCGCCTGCAGCACGCGCGCGGTCGTCGATTTGCCCGCCGCGACAGAACCGGCGACGCCGATGATGTAGGGCACCTTGCGGTCCCGGATGCCGAGGAACTGGCGCTGCGCCTGATAAAGTCGCAGCGTGGCATCGACGTAAATCGACAGCAGCCGGGACAGCGGCAAAAAGATTTCTTCGACCTCTTTCATGTCGAGGCGGTCATGCAGCGAGCGCAGCCTCTCGAATTCGCCCGGCTCCAGCGTCATCGGCGTGTCATCGCGCAGCCGAGCCCACTGTTCCCGGGAGAAGATCCGGTAGGGATTGTATTGTTGCTCCGGTGCCCGAATATCCATGACGCCGCCTCTAAGCTTCCACGTCGGGACTCGATCTGGCCCGACCCCCCGTTGCTTTAGTCGCGCTTGCGCGACGCCTTCTCTTCCAGTCCGGACATATTCGCACGCTGCGCCAGCGCAGCCTCGACTTCCTCAAGCTTCACGCCACGCGACTTCAGAAGCACCAGCAAATGAAACAGCAGGTCGGCGCTTTCGGCGATCAGGTGGTCGCGATCGTTCTCGACGGCGGCGATCACGGTTTCCACCGCCTCCTCGCCGAATTTCTTGGCGCAATGCTCCGAACCCTTGTCCAGTAGCTTGCGCGTATAGGACGCCTCTCCTCCCGACGCCGCGCGGGCATCGATGGTGGCGGCTAGATCATGGAGCGTGAAACGCGGCATCAACTCAACTCACGCGTCCGAAAAATTCGGGCGCAACTTAAGCCATTTAGCACTTTTATGACGGCGAGTCGTCAGGGATCGAGGCGCATCGGCAGGCCGGCCTGCACCATATGATCCTTGGCTTCACGTATGGTAAACTCCCCGAAATGGAAGATCGACGCCGCCAGCACCGCGGTCGCATGCCCCTCGCGGATGCCGTCGACCAGGTGATCGAGGTTGCCGACGCCGCCGGAGGCGATCACCGGCACCGGGACGCTGTCGGCGATCGCGCTGGTGAGCGGAATGTCGAAACCCTGCCGGGTGCCGTCGCGGTCCATTGAGGTCAAAAGGATTTCCCCGGCGCCGAGCGAGACCACTTCCTGGGCATATTCGATGGCATCGATCCCCGTGGAATTACGGCCGCCATGGGTGAAGATTTCCCAGCGCTCCCCGCCGCCGCCGCGCTTCACCCGCTTGGCGTCGATCGCAACCACGATGCACTGCTCGCCGAATTTCTCGGCCCCTTCCTTGACGAATTCCCGGCGGCTGACGGCGGCGGAGTTGATCGACACCTTGTCGGCGCCGGCGCGCAGCAGGGTCTTGATGTCGTCGATGGTGCGCACGCCGCCGCCGACCGTCAGCGGCATGAAGCAGGCCTCCGCGGTGCGACGGACCACGTCAAGCATGGTGCCGCGATTTTCGTGGGTCGCCGTGATGTCGAGGAAGCACAGCTCATCGGCGCCGGCGGCGTCATAGGCAATCGCCGCCTCGACGGGATCGCCGGCATCGCGCAGATCGACGAAATTGACGCCCTTGACCACTCGCCCGTCCTTGACGTCGAGACAGGGAATCACGCGCACCTTGAACATTCTTTGAAACTCCTAGGCCGCGGCGCGCGCGTTGCGGATCAAGGCCAAAGCAGCTGCGGGATCGAGGCGACCATCGTAGAGCGCGCGTCCGGCGATCGCTCCGGCCAGCTTTTTCGCGCGCGGCTGCAGCAGCGCCTTGACGTCGTCGATCGAGGCAAAGCCGCCGGAGGCGATGACGGGAATCGAGATGCGTTCGGCGAGCGCAATGGTGGCGTCGAGATTGAGGCCTTTCAACAGCCCGTCGCGGGCGATATCGGTGAAGATGATGGCGGCAACGCCGGCGTCCTCGAATCGCTCTGCGATTTCGAGCGCGGTAACTTGCGAGGTCTCGGCCCAGCCTTCGACCGCGACCTTGCCGTCGCGGGCATCGAGACCCACCGCGACGCGGCCGGGAAATTTCTTCGCCGCGCTCTTCACGAGTTCGGGATCGCGCACCGCCGCCGTGCCGATGATCACCCGCGCGACGCCTTTTGCCAGCCAGGCTTCAACCGTTTTCAAGTCGCGGATGCCGCCGCCGAGTTGCACCGGCATGGTGACCGCCTTGAGCATCGCTTCCACGGCCAGCGCATTCATCGGCTTGCCGGCAAACGCAGCGTCGAGATCGACCACGTGCAGATATTCGAACCCCTGCGCGGCGAAGGCCTTCGCCTGCGCAACCGGATCGAGGTTGAACACGGTCGCGCGCGCCATGTCGCCCTGCTCCAGGCGCACGCATTGACCGTTTTTCAGATCGATGGCCGGAAAAAGGATCATCGAATGATCGCTCGCAAAGATGCGGGAAAAAGGATCACGGTTTCCATTTCAAAAAGTTGGAAATAAGCGCCAGTCCAAAGCGCTGGCTCTTCTCCGGATGAAACTGGGTTCCGATCGCGGTGTCCTTGCCGACGATTGCCGTCACCGGGCCGCCGTAATCGGCGCGCGCCAGCACGTCCGCCTCATTGGTTGCGTTGAGGTGATAGGAGTGCACGAAATAAGCGTGGCGGCCTTTCGGCCCCAGCGGCAGACGCTCGAGCACCGGATGCTCGCGGATCAGGTCGAGCGTGTTCCAGCCCATATGCGGAATCTTCAAATTCTCCTCGCGCGGCGAAATCTTTTCGACGTCGCCGGCGATCCAGTTGAAGCCGTCGGTCGTGACATGCTCCTTGCCGCGCGTGGCCATCAGCTGCATGCCGACACAGATGCCGAAGAACGGCCGCGCCTTGTTGCGCACGGCTTCCGTCATCGCCTCGATCATGCCGTCGAGCGCATCGAGCCCCCGCCGGCAATCGGCGAAGGCGCCGACGCCGGGCAGCACGATGCGGTCGGCGCGATACACAATTTCGGGATCGCGGGTCACCACGATTTTCTGCGGGATTTCCATGCTCCGCGCCGCGCGCTCAAACGCTTTCGCGGCCGAGTGCAGATTGCCGGAGCCGTAGTCGATGATGGCAACGCTCACCGTTGCGCTCCCGGGTCCGGAAACAATCCGATGATGTCGCTGTGCGGCAGCGGCGGCGGCTTTGAAAACGGCTGGCCCGGAATATTCCGGGTCGGCGGCGGCGCGCCGCGATCAACCGCCAGCTGGTCGTTGCCGAGCCCGCGCTGCCTGGCAGTCCAGCGATCGAAAAAGCGGCGCTCGGCGGCTTCCGTGTCGTCGGCCACCACGATGTCGAGCTGGCGCCAGTTGCGCCGCGACAGGGTCCAGCGCTCGAGGCTCGCCGCTTCAAACCCCAGCAACAGCGCGAGCAGGATATCCACGAACAGGATCGTCCCCCTGCCCACGCCGAGCCTTACCATGCCGAAATCAAGCGCGGCCATCAGGACAATCCAGCCGAGCAACGCCAGCCACAGGCGATGCCAGGCAAGCCACACCACGCCCAGAACGACGGCCCAGAAATGGAAGCCGTCGCGAACGAAGGCAAAGCGGTCGGCCGCCGCGAAATCGGCGCCGTTCGTCGTAGGGCCATGCACTGTGTAGACCGGCATCGTACTCTCCGCCGAGAATAAGCAATCAGCCGCCGAGCTGACCCTTGGTGGATGGCACTTCGCCCGCGGCTTTTGGATCGATCGCAACCGCCGCGCGCAGCGCCCTTGCCAGACCCTTGAAGCAGGATTCGGCGATATGATGGCTGTTCTCGCCATATAGGGTCTCGACGTGCAAAGTCACGCCGGCGTTGATCGCAAAGGCGTTGAACCACTCGCGCACCAGTTCGGTATCGAATTGACCGACCTTGTCGCGCGGAAACTCCACCTTGAACACCAGCACCGGCCGCCCCGAGATGTCGATCACGACCCGCGACAACGTCTCGTCCATCGGCATGTGGATAGAGGCATAGCGCGTGATGCCGGCCATGGTGCCGAGCGCCTGCTTCACCGCCTGCCCGAGCGCGATGCCGACATCCTCGATCGTGTGGTGGTGGTCGATATGAAGGTCGCCGACCGCCTTTACCGTAAGGTCGATGCGGGAATGGCGGGCCAAGAGGTCGAGCATATGGTCGAAAAAGCCGATCCCGGTCGCGATACTGGACGCGCCGGTCCCGTCGAGGTTCACGGTCACCTCGATGTCGGTCTCTTTGGTCTTGCGCTTGATGGTGGCGCTGCGCATGAAACGTGCTTTCCCTTGACCGGCCCTGCCTGGTGCCTGACGCGCTTGACGTCCTTGGGCCGAAAACGCGCCCTTTTAACAGGGGGATGCCGCCTTCGCTACTGCGGGATGGCCCGATAGCGACCGAACTTCGGCCTATGGTGACCGGAATCCGGCGATTGTAACCCTCCGCGCAAGTCCCTAAATCCCTGCCAACGCGAGGTACCCCATGCAGGCATCACAATCCCAGTCGCTGGTCTGGCACGGCACCACCATTTTGACGGTCCGCAAGGGCGGCAAGGTGGTGATCGGCGGCGACGGGCAGGTCTCGATCGGTCAGACCGTCATCAAATCCAACGCCAAGAAGGTCCGAAAACTCGGCAAGGGCGACGTGATCGGCGGTTTTGCCGGCGCCACCGCCGACGCCTTCACGCTGTTCGAGCGGCTGGAAAGCAAACTCGAGCAGTATCCGGGACAGCTCACCCGCGCCGCGGTCGAGCTTGCCAAGGACTGGCGCACCGACCGCTATTTGCGGCGGCTGGAGGCGATGATGATCGTCGCCGACAAGGATGTCTCGCTGGTCCTTACCGGCACCGGCGACGTGCTGGAACCGGAAGCCGGCGTGATGGCGATCGGGTCCGGCGGCAATTACGCCCTGGCCGCCGCCCGTGCGCTGGTCGATTCGGACAAGGATGCCGAGGCCATCGTGCGGCGGTCGCTCGATATCGCCGCCGACATCTGCGTCTACACCAACCGCAACGTCACCATCGAGAGCCTGTCGAGCGGCTGACCGATGGCGCCGGATTATGTGTTCCGCCCGATGATCTCTGCCGATCTTTCGCTGGTCCGCCGCTGGCTTGAGACGCCCGAGGTGGCGCACTGGTGGGGACAGCCGGACGAGCAATACCCGCTGGTGAGCGGCGATCTCGATCACCCCGATATGGATCAGTTCATCGTCGCACTTGGCGACCATCCGTTCGCATATATCCAGTGCTACGCGCTGAGCACCTGGAACTTTGGTCTTGGCGCCCAGCCGCCGAAAACACGCGGGATCGATCAATTCATCGGCGAGCCCGCCATGATCGGACGCGGCCATGGCTCCGGTTTCATCCGGCAATTTTCCGACGCCTTGCTGACATCTGGAATTCCACGCGTCGTGACCGATCCTGAGCCGGACAATGCCCGCGCGGTCCGTGCCTACGCCAAGGCCGGCTTCCAAAGCGACCGCGTTGTTGATACGCCTGATGGCCCTGCTCTGCTGATGGTCCGCAACCCATGACGATCGAGCGCAACGCGCTGGCCCCTTCCGCTCTTTCGCCGTGGCACTGGGGTGCGATCGCAGCCTTCCTGCTCGCGCTGCAGGCATCGATTCTCTATGCGATGGGACGCGTGCCGATCTGCATCTGCGGCTACGTCAAGCTCTGGCACGGCGTGGTGCAGAGCTCGGAGAATTCGCAGCACCTGACCGACTGGTACACGTTCTCGCATCTCATCCACGGCTTCCTGTTTTACGGCCTGACCTGGCTCACGCTGTCGCGGCTGCCCTGGCAAGCCCGCCTGATCGTGGCGATGCTGATCGAGGGCGGTTGGGAGCTGGTCGAAAATTCCAACTGGATCATCGAGCGCTACCGGACCGGCACCATGTCGCTGGATTATTTTGGCGACAGCATCGTCAATTCGGTGTCCGATACGCTGTCGATGGTGGTGGGTTTTCTGCTGGCGCGAAAACTCCCGGTGGCGGCGACGGTCGCGCTCGGGCTTGCATTCGAGATTCTGGTCGGGTTTCACATTCGCGACAATCTCACTCTCAACATCATCATGCTGATCCACCCCTTCGATGCCATCCGGCACTGGCAGGCGGGACCGCCGATCATCTAGAACCGCTTGTGCCAGCCACATTTGAAACCTAGCTAGGGCTCATGACCGACTTCTCCCCCCGCGAAATCGTTTCCGAACTCGACCGCTTCATCATCGGCCAGGCCGACGCCAAGCGCGCCGTCTCCATCGCGCTGCGCAACCGCTGGCGGCGGCTGCAGCTCACCGGCCAGTTGCGCGAGGAAGTGCTGCCGAAGAATATCCTGATGATCGGGCCGACCGGCGTCGGCAAGACCGAGATCGCGCGGCGGCTGGCGAAGCTCGCCGGTGCGCCGTTCATCAAGGTCGAGGCCACGAAATTCACCGAGGTCGGCTATGTCGGCCGCGACGTCGAGCAGATCATCCGCGACCTCGTCGAAGTTGCGATCGCGCAGACCCGCGAGCGCAAGCGCAAGGATGTGCAGGCCAGAGCCCAGCTTGCCGCCGAGGAACGCGTTCTCGATGCGCTGGTCGGTGCCAACTCCTCAGCCACCACCCGCGACTCCTTCCGCAGGAAGCTGCGCGCCGGCGAACTCAACGAGAAGGAAATCGAGATCGAGACGCAGTCCTCGGGCGGCATGCCGATGTTCGAGATTCCCGGCATGCCCGGCGCGCAGATGGGCGCGATCTCGATCGGCGACATCTTCGGCAAGATGGGCGGACGAACCAAGACCCGCCGGCTCACCGTCGAGGGGTCTCACGAGCTGCTCGTCAACGAAGAGTCCGACAAGCTTCTGGATAACGACCAGCTGGTGCAGGAAGCGATCAATGTGGTCGAGAACAACGGCATCGTGTTCCTCGACGAGATCGACAAGATCTGCGTGCGCGAAGGCCGCAGCGGCGGCGGCGATGTCTCCCGCGAAGGCGTGCAGCGCGACCTGTTGCCGCTGATCGAGGGCACCACGGTTTCGACCAAGCATGGCGCGGTCAAGACCGATCACATCCTGTTCATCGCCTCGGGCGCGTTCCACATCGCAAAGCCGTCGGATCTGCTGCCGGAATTGCAGGGCCGGCTGCCGATCCGGGTCGAGCTCGCGGCGCTCACGCGCGATGACATGCGCCGCATCCTGACCGAGCCCGAGGCTTCGCTGATCAAGCAATATGTCGCGCTGATGCGTACCGAAGGCGTGACGCTGGACATCACCGACGGCGCCATCGACGCGCTCGCGGATGTGGCGGTCGCCGTCAATTCGACGGTGGAGAATATCGGCGCGCGGCGGTTGCAGACCGTGATGGAACGGGTGCTGGACGAGATTTCCTTTGCCGCCCCCGACCGCCATGGCGAGACGATCCAGATCGATGCCGAATATGTGCAGAAGCACGTCGGCGATCTCGCCAAAAACACCGATCTGAGCCGGTTTATTTTGTGATTTCTTAGCCCGGATGGAGCGAAGCGAAATCCGGGGTCGGCTCGATCCGCGTGCGAGATAGACCCGGATTGCGCTGGCGCTCCATCCGGGCTACGCGCAGTGCGCGGGGACGACGTCGGAGCGTTGCACCCCCTATATCAGCCGTGTGATAAGTTCGCGCTGGTCTGGCTGGTATTTCGGGGACTCAATGAATCTGCGTGTGCGAGAAAACCCCTGGCGCCTGATGCTCGCCGTCAACGTCGCCGTGCTGATCGGGGTTTTTCTCTACAAGCTCACGCGCGAGCCCTATGTCCCCTACATTCACCTGCTGGTCGATTATCATTTCGGCTTCACCAAGCGCGCGCTGATCGGTGCGATCGTGTCGCTGTTCACGGACAAGGTGCCAGTGTGGCTGGTATTCGCGCTTTCCGGCGCGGTCTGGCTGATCACGGCTGGCCTGTTCATCGAACTGTTCCGCCGTACATTCGGGTTCGACGACGGGCATATGCCGCTGTTCGTGTTCATGGCGGGCTCGCCGTTCTTCCTGAAGAATTTCATGCATACGCTCGGGCATTTCGACATTTACGGTTGCGCCTTCGCGATTCTGCTGCTGCTGATACCGGCGCGCTCGCTTGCATTCGTGCTGCTCGCAGCGCTGGCCTCAATCGTCCTCGTCCTGATCCACCACATCCATCTCCTGATGTATGTGCCGACCATCGCGGTCATCGTGCTGCTGCGTTATTACCTGGTGCAGGGTTTTGACCGGAGGAATGTGACGGTCGGCATCGCCGCGGCGCTGTGCGTCGGGCTGTTGTTCCTGGCGGCACAATTTTTGGGAACGTTGAAGGTGCCCGAGGCGGAGTTCGTCCGCTATCTACAGAGCCGGATGGCCGATCCGAGCCGCACCAATCTCCTGAGCTTCAGTTACATCTGGTATCAGCCGCTCGCCAAGGAGATCTCGGACACCTGGGAGCGCATGCCGTCCAACATCCTCGGCATTCCCGTGTTTGCACTGTTGATCTGGCTGCACGCCCCGCTCTGGAAATATTTTGCGAGTTCGATCCGGGCGCTCTCCGAGGATTGGCATCGGCGCATCGTCGTCGCCGCCCTTGTGATCGTCAGCGCGGCCTATCTGGTGATGTTTGCGATGGTGTTCGATTATTCCAGGTGGATATCGAACTGGGCGGTCTGCATGTTCCTGATCCTGCACGCGGTCAAGACGCTGCCCGCCTCCCACGCCGTGCCGCCGATCCCGGCGCATGACCCGAAGACCACGGTTTTCGGCTGGATCGTGACACTGATCCCACGCGTCGGAATCGTCAGGCCGTTCTAGAGCCTTTGTTTGACGCGTTTTCTTCACGCGAACCAGTATGCGCCTCGCTCGGAAACGCTTTAGGGCGTCACGGCCTCGCGCGCCTGATCCGCACGTAGAGCGCGCCCTCGCCGCCATGGCCGATATGGGCTTCTTCAAAACCGACCACCAGCGCGCGAAATTCAGGGAGGCTTAGCCAGTGCGGCACCTGGCGGCGCAGCACGCCGCGCTCCGATTCGGCGCCCATCTTGCCCTTGCCGGTGATGATAAGAACGAATGTCAGGCCGTCATGGTGGGCACGCTGCAGGAAGCCCGACAGCGCGTGATGGGCGCGGGTCTGCGTCATGCCGTGCAGATCGAGCCGGGCGTCGATCTGCTTCTTGCCGCGCGACAATTGCGAGCGCTCGCGCCGTCCCAAGGGCGCCAGCGGCGGCGCGGCCGGCGGCGGCTCCGGTTTGGGCGGGCGCGGGATTTTGGCGGGCGGACGCGGCCGCGCTGATGCCGCGGGTTTTGGCAGCGCCGGAGCTTCGGCCTCCTCTGCCTTCGCGGCGCGAGGTCTTTTGCGCAGCGGCTTTATCTGTTTGGCCACACTCTCCCACAATGCGCGCTCTTCCTCGGTCAGGCTGCGCTTGCGGCGCGGCGGTACCGGCAGTTCCGGAATCGGCGAAGAACGTTTCATTGGCCGCGATGATAGCGATAATGGCGGCGGTGACGATGCACCTCGCGAGCCGGAGCGGTGGCCGGCCTTGCTACTGGCAGCGGTATGGTTTCGGCGGCAGCCGTTCGCGTGGTCGAAGCCTGCGGCGTGGCGGCCGCGTTCGTGGCGGAACCAGGGGTTTTCGCCGTACCGCCGGTCGTCGCGGAAATATCCGCGGGCTTAACGCCGTTCTTCTGGTCTTTTGGGGGATCGACCTGCGGAAAAAGTTTTGCGATCTTCGCCGACGGCCGGGCGTCCGGCAGCGGCATCTTGCGGCCTCGCGCGGTCGGATCGAGGCTCTTCGGCACCAGAATGACAAAGCGCATATTATTCTTCAGCCGGCCGGACACCTTTCCCGCGTCCGCGCCGGCGCCGAAATAAAGATCGGCACGCGCGGGCCCGACAATCGCCGATCCCGTATCCTGCGCGATCATCAGCCGGCGGAATGGCGTCTTCGACTGCTCCGATTCGATCGGCAGTTCGCCTTCGATGAAGAACGGCGTGCCGTAGACATGCAGCGCCTTGTCGACCGCGATCGAGCGTCCCGGCGTCAGCGGGACGCCCTGGGCGCCGACCGCTTCATCCTTGTCGGAGAGCGGCACCTCGCGAAAGAACAAGTAGGAACGGTTCTGCCGGCGCAGTTCGTTGGCGCCGTCGGGATTCTGCTCCATCCATTCCCGGATCTTCTGCATCGACATCTGCTCTTTCGGGATGATGCCGCGGTCGATCAGGATGCGGCCGACCGCCGTGTAGGGATAGCCGTTATGCGCGTCGTAATTGATGCGGATGGTCGAACCGTCCTCGAGCCGGATCCGCGCCGAGCCCTGGATTTGCGCGAACAGGAGATCGGTCTGACTTTTCAGCCAGCAGATCTCGAGGCCCCGGCCGGCGATCGCGCCGTCTTCGATCGCGGCGCGATCGTAATAGGGCACGAGCTTGCGGCGGCCGATCTTGCGGAACACCTCACCCTTGTTGGGCAGGCTGAGCGCATCCTGCTTGAAGCCGCGGACGAACAGGTTGGAGGGACGGCGATAGACCGGCACAGTATAGACGTCGGTCTGCGTTCGCGAGCCGTCGAGGACCGGCTCGTAATAGCCCGTGACGAAGCCTTGGTCCTCGCCGAGCCGCGAAATGCGCAAGGGCAGAAAATGCGCTTCGAAAAAGGCCTTGGCCCTGGCGCCGTCGGAAATATCGGCGGCTCTGGCCGCCCGGCAAGGATCGCGCAGCGAACCGCCGAGTGCTTTTGCATCCGCCTTCACGTCCACCTTGGCGTCGGTTTTGGCATCGGCCGCCGGATCCGGCCGCGCCGATATCGGCTTGCAGCTGATGCGAAACGCCTTGTAGGCCTGCAGATGGTCGTCATCGTTCCAGCCGGTGATGTCAGCCCAGGCTACTGGAGCATATTGGCTGCCGCTGATCTGAAGCGGCCACTCGAGAGCGGGATAGGGCAGATGCCGATGCGCGGGCTCGGAGACGTGCGCGGGATGCATCTTGCGCGCGGCAATCGCCGCAAGGGGAGCCAGCGACAGCACAAGGGCGATGACACAAAACGCGATGGCGTACCGTTTGATGCCACGCGCGTTAGTGAGCGCTTCCCGTGCCAACCAGCTTCCAGTTCGGATCGCGTGAAGTAGCGTCGCGGGCGAATGTCCAAACATCGGTGATATCGGTGACCTTATCCGGATTGCCGTCGACAATCGTGCCGGCCTTGTCTCGGGTGACCGAGATCATCTGCGACACGAAGCGGACCGTCAGCTGCGCCGACCTGTCGCGTGCTTCCGCGCCCACGAGCTCGGCCTTGTCGATCGACACGAAGCGGGTTTCGGTCTTCTGCTCGCGCTTCTCGCGATCCTTGATCACGGCCTCGAAACTGTCATAGACCTCGGACGACAACAGATCCTTCAGCGCGCGGCGATCGCCATTCGCAAAAGCCAGCACGATCATCTCGTAGGCGCTGCGTGCGCCTGAAAGGAAATGTCGCGGATCGAACGAGGAATCCAGTACGGCAATGGCATCCAGACCCTGAGCCAGCGGCGTGCCGGCTTCAGCCAGGCCTTTCCAGCGGTCGGTCGGCGGCGTCACCTCCGCCGTGGGCGCCAGCGGCGCCTGGTCGATCACCGCACCCGGTATCGGGACTACATTATTATTGTTGTTGTCCGGCGCCCCCTGCACGACGTTGCGCGCCGTGCGGTCATAGGGCGGCCGTTCGCTTCCGGTGCGCTGTCCGAGGACGTTGCGCAAACGCAGGAAGATGAAGACCGCCAGCGCCAGGAAGATGATGGTGTAAATATCCACGTCGCTTTTGCTTTCTGTTCTCACGCCGGCAACGGGTCCGGCGGTAGAGCGTTCCCTCCTTGGGGAACGGCAGTGACTACGTCACGGATGGGTCAGCAGCATGTAGGCACGAAACTTGGCCCGGCCAATGGCGCGTTTTGGCATGAAAACCCATGCCGGTGGAAATCGGCCAAAGCCGGTACGTTCGCCGGTTTGCCACGAGCTAAATTGTAGCGCGTTTTGGCCGTGGGGGGAAAGCCCGATCATGCCCGGAAATCGCGCATATTCAACAATTTAGGGTACATTCCCGGCGCCAATGACGGCTATTTGCCGCACAAGGCGACCAGCGGGGGCCCGGCGCGGCGGGCCGCGCGCGATTGTCCTCCTTGTGGAGTAAGGCGGGGCTATGTTAGCCACTCGCCCCGTCAACAGCATTTTCCCAAAGTCCGAGCGAATTCAGACGCCAGACCGGTCACCGCTCGATTGAAAACGCTCCAGGAGAGATTTCCATGACCAACGGCAACGGCGCACCTCCCGAAGCGGCCCCTCCCCAGCTCAACGTGCTGGCGCAGTACACCAAGGACCTGTCGTTCGAGAACCCGAACGCCCCGAGTTCGCTGGCGCCGCAACAGCAGCAGCCGGCGATCAATATCCAGATCAATGTCAGCGCCAACAACATCGCCGAAAACGAGTACGAAGTGACGCTGTCGGTCGAGGGCAAGGCGGAGAACGCCGGCAAGGTGATGTTCAGCTTCGACCTCGCCTATGCCGGGGTATTCCGCATTTTGAACGTGCCGAAGGAAAACCTGCATCCGCTGGTCATGATCGAATGCCCGCGGCTGTTGTTCCCGTTCGCCCGCGAGATCATCGCCACCGCCGTGCGCGATGGCGGCTTCCCGCCCTTGATGCTCGACCCCGTGGATTTCGTCGGCCTGTATCGCCAGAACATGGAACGGCAGGCCGCCGCTCAGGGCGACCAGGCCAGGCCGAGCTAAGGGCTCGGTTAGGCGCCCAAAAAATCGTTCCAGATCGGCTTGTCGCCGAGCGTGGCGATGAAGGCCCGATGCGCGGCGCGATCTTCCTCCGAGATCCGTGGCTCTAGCGGCGCCTCGCGTTGCCGCCGCGGCATCTCGCCGTATCCGCCGCTTCGGGTCTCGCGGGTCTCGGCCGCCAGGATCAGTTGCGACTGCCGGGCCCCGATCAGATCGATATAGACCTCGGCCAGAAGCTCGGCGTCCAGCAGCGCGCCGTGCTTGGTGCGGCGCGAGTTGTCGATCGCATAACGCGAGCAGAGATCGTCGAGCCGGTTCGACACGCCCGGATGTTTGCGCCGCGCCAGCAACAGCGTATCGACCAGCCGGTCGCGCGCAATCGCCGGCCGCTTGATGCGGTCGAGCTCGGCATTGATGAAGCTGATGTCGAACGACGCGTTGTGGATCACCAACGGCGCGTCGGCGATGAATTCCAGGAACTCGTCAACCACATGGGCGAATAACGGCTTGTCGGCTAGGAATTCAGTCGAAAGCCCGTGCACGGCGAAAGCCTCGGCCGGCATGTCGCGCTCGGGATTGATGTGCCTGTGAAATATCTGGCCGGTCGGCATGCGGTTGAAGATCTCGACACAGCCGATCTCGACCAGCCGGTCGCCGCGCAGCGGGTCGAGGCCGGTGGTTTCGGTATCGAGAACGATTTCACGCATGGGATGACAGACCGGGAAAAAAGCGAATCAGGTGCGCCGCCGCGGCATCTTAGCAGCCTCGACCAGAATGTCCCGAATTCGCGCGCGCACGGGGTCGAGCCCGTGCGACGTATCCACCACGAAATCGGCGCGCTTGCGCTTTTCGGCGTCGGGCAGCTGCCGCGCCAGGATGGCATCCAGCTTTTCTTCGGTCATGTTGTCGCGCGCAAGAATTCTCTGGCGCTGATTTTCCGGCGTGGTCGTGACCACCACCACCGCATCGACCCGCTTCTCGCCGCCGGTCTCGTACAGCAAGGGCACGTCGACCAACGCGACAGGCGCGCCCGACCGCTCGGCGTCATCGAGGAATTTTTGCCGCGAGGCGCCCAGCATCGGATGGACGATCGCCTCCAGCCGCTTGATCGCGGCGGGATCATGCACTACCCGCGCCGACAGAAGCGCGCGATCGACCTTGCCGTTGACCGTAGTGCCCGGGAATGCCGCTTCGATGGCAGGCACCGCCTCGCCTTCGTATAATCGATGAACCGTCGCGTCGGCGTCGTAGACGGGAACGCCGGCCTCCGCGAACAGTTTTGCGGTGGTTGATTTCCCCATCCCGATCGAGCCGGTCAGCCCAAGAATGATCATCCAACTCCCGCCATTGGCTGCCTCGTCCGGATTTCCTTTTACACGGCGAGCAGCCGCTCGCTACGCAAAAACGCCAGCAGTTGCAACAGCGGCAAGCCGAGGATGGTGAAATGATCGCCTTCGATGCGCTCGAACAAGTGCACACCGAGCCCTTCCAGCTGGTAGGCGCCGACGCTCGAGGTAACGGGCTCGCCGGCCGCGTTCAGATAAGCCTCGATTTCGGCCCCGGTGAGCGGCCGCATCGTCATCCCGGCGACGGAAACGGTTTCGAACAGGATCCTGCCGTCGCGCGCAACTGCAACGGCGGAATGCAATTCATGCCTCTTGCCGGCGAGTGCCCGCAGTTGTTCGGCGGCCTGCGCCCTGCCCGCGGGCTTGCTGAAAAGCCGTGTCCCCAGCGCCAGCGTCTGATCCGCGCCGACGGCGAATTGACCCGGCCGACGGCCCGACACCGCGCGGGCTTTCTCGCGCGCCAGCAACGCGGCAACGTCGCCGGGCGACGTCAGGCCGGAGGATTGCTGCATGCCGCGCTCGTCGATCTCGGCTGGAATGGCCTCGAAATCCAGACCGGCATTGGCAAGCAGCATTTGCCGCACGCGGCTTTGCGTCGCCAGGATCAACGGAGATTCGCCGCGCCAGAGCGTCATTCGGGAAGCCGTTGCCGTTGCCTGTCGGTGAACAGTTTCAGAATTGCGGCTGCCGTCTCCTCGATCGACCGCCGCGTTACGTCAAGCTGCGCCCAATTATGTTTGGCGCTTAACCGCCGAGCAAAGGCGACTTCATCCGCGACGGCCTGGCGATCGATATACTCGTCATTGCCGGGACCTGCCCCCAAGCTCAACAACCGGTTCTGCCGGACCTGGATCAGGCGTTCCGGTGTCGCATGCAGGCTGACCACCAGAGGCTTTGTCAACGTTTCCAGTTGATGCGGGACCGGAATGCTCGGAACCAGCGGAACGTTCGCGGTGCGGATGCCGCGGTTAGCGAGATAGATCGAGGTCGGCGTCTTCGAGGTGCGGGACACCCCCACCAGAACCACGTCAGCTTCTTCCAGTCCTTCGACGTGTTGGCCGTCATCGTGCATCATCGTGTAGTTCAAGGCATCGATGCGCTTGAAATATTCCGCGTTCAAGGTGTGCTGCGCGCCGACGCGCCCGGTGGTGGCGGCGCCGAGATAGGCCTGGAACAGTTGCATGACCGGGCCGATGATCGAGAGGCTCGGTATGTTGATCTGCTGGCACTTGGCTTCCAGCCGTCCGACCAGATCCTTTTCCAGCAAGGTGAAGAGCACGATGCCGGGCGCTTCCTCGATCTCATCCAGCACGCGATCAAGCTGCTTCTGGCTGCGCACCAGCGGATAGACGTGCTCGACCGGCGTCACGTTGGCGTATTGCGCGGCCACCGCGCGGGCCACCGTGATCAGGGTCTCACCGGTCGAATCAGAGACCAGGTGAAGATGGAAATAACTGCCGGACGTAGGCACCAAAACCCCTGTGTAACCTGTGAATCCTTGTGGACCTTACCTGAGAGAATCGGACGGGCATCGGGCGGTCAGGGATAACCCGGCTTTTTCTTCACAGGCCTCATATCTCGGATAAGTCCATCTACTGGCGGCAATGATAGTGAGGTTATGTGGGCTTGTCTCTGCATAAGCTGACGACAAGGCGGCACAAACGCTTGAAGCCAGTCACATTATTCGGATCGTGCAATATCCGGCCGGGTATGTTGAAGGATGTGAACAAGGCAGGAGCAATCGCGGACATTTTTGCGCGGGCGCTAATCACCGCCACTTAGACTCAAACCTAAGATTCTAAAATTATTAGTTTAGAGAAGAGGTGCTTTGCGGATATGTCTCGCTTCCCGGCGAGACTGGCGTATAGGCAACGCCGCGACCGAGCCGGACGTTCCAGGGTTTTGGGAACGCAACGAATTTGTAAGCAGATGAGGCTTTCCGGATGTACGAATGGATCAAAGCACTGCATGTGATTGCGGTCATCGCGTGGATGGCCGGCATGCTCTATCTGCCGCGGCTGTTCGTGTATCATTGCGAGGCGGAGGCCGGATCGAAGCAATCCGAAACCTTCAAGGTGATGGAACGGCGGTTGCTGAAGGCGATCATCAATCCGGCCATGATCGTGACATGGTTAGCGGGACTTTACCTCGCCCGGGCTGGCCATTTTTTTTCGGCGGGCTGGTTTCACGGCAAGCTGTTGTTGGTGCTGCTGCTGTCCGGCGTCCACGGTTTTTTTGCTCGTTGCGTAAAGGATTTCGCCGCCGACCGGAATACGCGGAGCCAGATATTCTACAGATTTATCAATGAGGTACCCACGATTCTGATGATCGGGATCGTGATTTTGGTGGTTGTGAAGCCATTTTGATGGGCAGAGCTGCCAACAGCTGAGGCTGTCGGCCTGCTTGCGAAAGGCCTCGCGATTTTCTATATTGCCGAAATCCCACCCCACGCAGGCGGATGTGGTTGCGTTCCGGTTCCTTGTCGAACCGGCCGCCGCATCAGGTTTGAAGCCTCTCCGGCACTTTCCTTGCTCAGACCTGCGGACCTTCCTGATCTCGCGTCCGCATTTTCATAAAGCCACCTCGCAATTCCTCTCCCAAACTACTCCACAGGACCATCCCAATGCGGGAAATGAAACTTCAAGACCTCAAAGCCCAAACGCCAGCCGAACTCGTTTCGTTTGCGGAAGAAAAAGGGGTCGAAAACGCCAGCACCATGCGCAAGCAGGAGCTGATGTTCGCCATCCTCAAGCAACTCGCGATCCAGGAAACCGACATTATCGGTGAAGGCGTCGTCGAGGTTCTCTCCGACGGTTTTGGATTTTTGCGCTCGCCAGACGCAAACTATCTGCCGGGACCGGACGACATCTACGTATCGCCCTCGCAGATCCGCCGCTTCGGGCTTCGCACCGGCGATACCATCGAAGGCCATATCCGCAGCCCGAAAGAAGGCGAACGCTATTTCGCGCTGCTGAAAGTCAACACCCTGAATTTCGAGGATCCGGAAAAGTCCAAGCACAAGGTCAATTTCGACAATCTGACGCCGTTGTTTCCCGATCAGCGCTTCCGGCTCGAGCTCGAAGACCCCACCAGAAAAGACCTTTCGGCAAGGGTTATCGACATCGTCGCCCCGATCGGCAAGGGCCAGCGCGCCCTGATCGTGGCGCCGCCACGCACCGGCAAGACCGTGCTGATGCAGAACATCGCCCATTCGATCACGGCCAATCATCCGGAGTGCTATCTGATAGTGCTGCTGATCGACGAGCGGCCCGAGGAAGTCACGGACATGCAACGATCGGTGAAGGGCGAAGTCGTCTCCTCGACCTTCGATGAGCCCGCGGTGCGCCACGTCCAGGTCGCCGAAATGGTGATCGAAAAGGCAAAACGTCTGGTCGAGCACGGCCGCGACGTCGTGATCCTGCTCGACTCGATCACCCGGCTCGGCCGCGCCTACAACACCGTGGTGCCGTCATCCGGCAAGGTGCTGACCGGCGGCGTCGACGCCAATGCGCTGCAGCGGCCCAAGCGGTTCTTCGGCGCCGCGCGCAACATCGAGGAGGGCGGTTCGCTGACCATCATCGCCACCGCGCTGGTCGATACCGGCAGCCGCATGGACGAAGTGATCTTCGAAGAGTTCAAGGGCACCGGCAATTCCGAACTGATTCTCGATCGCAAGGTCTCCGACAAGCGGACCTTCCCGGCGATCGACATTTCGCGCTCCGGCACCCGCAAGGAAGAGCTGATCACCGATCCGCAACTCCTGAAGAAAATGTACGTGCTGCGCCGGATCCTCAATCCGATGGGCACCATGGATGCGATCGACTTCCTGCTCGACAAGCTGCGCAACACCAAGAACAACTCGGAATTCTTCGAATCGATGAATACCTGAGCTGTTTCGGCGGTTTCGCGAGAGAGGGGCGTCCTGAAAGGGGCGCCCCTTTTTGCTGCGCGTCCGGTCGCAGCAATAAAGTCTTGAGGAAGCCCGTTAACCTGACGTCGTTCATTGTAAATGATGGAAATGACTTAATAATTATCGGTCTTGTCGAACCGATATTGGAGTCGACGGGTTCCTCGGCCTGGCCGGAAAATTGTTGCGGGAATCCTGCAGCATTCGGGTACCGATCGCTGCCAGCTCTCATATCCAAGAGCCGGAATTACGTTGCCTTTCAACGAGCTCGGGAACAAATAAGCGATGCATCTCTGCCAGCAGACGATTTTTGCCCTTTCTTCGGGCCGGCCGCCGAGCGCGATCGCCGTGGTGCGCGTTTCAGGGCCGCAGGCCGGGCCCGTGCTGACGGCGCTTGCCGGCAAGATGCCGGCGCCGCGGCTGGCGTCGCGGGTGCTGCTGCGTAACGCGAATCAGCAGCCGATCGACGATGCGGTCGTGCTCTGGTTTCCAGGTCCGGCAAGTGCGACGGGCGAGGACGTCGCGGAATTTCACATTCACGGCGGGCGCGCGGTGCTGGCGGCGCTGGTGGCGGCGCTCTCGGGTTTCGCCGATATGCGCGCGGCGGAGCCCGGCGAATTTAGCCGGCGCGCGTTCGAGAACGGCAAGCTCGACCTGACCGAGGCCGAAGGCCTCGACGATTTGATTCATGCCGACACCGACCGCCAACGCCGCCAGGCACTGCGCCAGCTGAAAGGACTGCTCGGCGACCGCGCGCGCAATTGGCGCGATCAGATCATCGGGGCCTCCGCGTTGATCGAGGCCGGTATCGATTTTTCCGACGAGGGCGACGTGCCCGCCGAACTGATCGCGCCGGCGGTGGCGAAGATCAAAGCGCTGCTGGGCGAGATAGAAGATGTGCTGGCGGCGCAGGGGCGAAGCGAACGGCTGCGCGAGGGGCTGGTGGTCGCGATCGCCGGACCGCCGAATGTCGGCAAGTCCACGCTGATGAATGCATTGGCGCGGCGGGAGGTGGCGATCGTCTCGCCGCACGCGGGCACGACGCGCGACGTGATCGAGGTGCAGCTCGATCTCGACGGCTATCCGGTGACGGTGATCGACACCGCCGGGATTCGCGAGACCGACGATCCGGTCGAGCAGGAAGGCGTCCGCCGGGCGAGGGCGCGGGCTGCGGAAGCCGACCTGGTGTTGTGGATGAGCGATCCGCAGCGGGACGAAGTCCCAGAGCAAGGCGCTGCGCCGGTATGGCAGATCCGGAACAAGATCGACCTTCATGCGGCGAGGCCCGAGACCGGGCGCGCCAACGAATCGGCCAGTGCCTTGGGGTCGAGCAGGGAAGGGACCGACTTCGGGATTTCGGCGAGCCGGGGCGACGGGCTCGCTGAGCTGATCGAGGCGCTGGTCGGGTTCGCGGAAAAATATTTTGGCTCGGGCGAGGGAGCTTTGATCGCGCGGGAGCGGCAGCGGAAATTACTGCGAGAGACGGCTGAGTCGCTCCGGCGCAGTGTCGCGGTGCTGGGTGAGGGTGAAGAACTGGCCGCCGAGGATCTGCGAATGGCCGCCTACTCGCTGGGACGGCTGCTCGGCCGGGTCGATGTTGAGGATATCCTCGACGTGATCTTCCGGGAGTTCTGTATTGGTAAATAGAAAAGAATATTTCTTCGTTCATTCTATTGGATTTGTTTCACGTGAAACAATCCGCTGCCTTGGGGCTCGTTTCGGCCGTTTCACGTGAAACATGCGCCAACGGCAAACTTACCGCTTTCGGGATTTCCTCCCGCGCGATAAAACTCCGGCCATGCTTACCCGGCCAGACTCATTCGACGTCATCGTCATCGGCGGCGGCCATGCCGGCTGCGAGGCCGCAAGCGCTTCCGCGCGCATGGGGGCCCGGACAGCGCTGGTGACCCATCAGTTTGCGACTATCGGCGCGATGTCCTGCAACCCCGCTATCGGAGGTCTCGGCAAGGGTCATCTGGTTCGCGAGGTCGATGCGCTGGATGGCTTGATGGGCCGGGTCGCCGATGCCGGCGGCATCCAGTTCCGCATGCTCAACCGGCGCAAGGGCCCGGCGGTGCGCGGCCCACGCGCGCAGGCCGACCGCAAGCTCTACGCGGCCGCCATGCAGGCCGCGATCCGCGAGACGGTAAACCTCGGCGTGATCGAGGGTGAGGCGGACGACCTGGTTATCTCGAACGGCCGCGTCACTGGCATTCGCCTGATCGATGGCCGCGAACTCTCCGCCGGTGCCGTGGTGATAACGACCGGGACCTTCCTGCGCGGGCTGATCCATCTCGGTGAGAAGAACTGGCCGGCTGGCCGCGTGGGGGAGGCGCCGGCGCCGGGGCTCTCGAAGTCCTTCGAGCGCGCCGGCTTTGCGCTGGGGCGGCTGAAGACCGGGACCCCGCCGCGGCTCGATGGCACGACGATCGATTGGTCCGCTGTCGAAATGCAGCCCGGCGACGATCCGCCCGAGCCGTTTTCGGTGATGACTGAGAAGATCACGACGCGCCAGATCCAGTGCGGCATCACCCGCACTACGGCGGCCACCCATGAGGTGATCCGGGCCAACGTGCATCGCTCGCCGATGTATTCCGGCCAGATCAGGAGCACCGGTCCGCGCTATTGCCCGTCGATCGAGGACAAGATCGTCCGCTTCGGCGACCGCGACGGCCATCAGATTTTTCTGGAGCCGGAGGGGCTCGACGATTCCACCGTCTATCCCAACGGCATCTCGACCTCGCTTCCCGAAGAGGTGCAGCTCCAGATCCTCGCCTCGATTCCGGGCCTGGAGCGCGTGCGGATGGTCCGCCCCGGCTACGCCATCGAATACGACCACGTCGATCCCCGCGAACTCGATCCTACCTTGCAGACCAAGCGTCTGCGATCCCTGTTCCTGGCCGGCCAGATCAACGGCACCACGGGCTATGAAGAGGCGGCGGCGCAGGGGCTGGTGGCGGGCCTCAATGCGGCCTTGGCCGCCGGCGGCGCCGAGCCGATCGTGCTCGACCGCGCCGACGGCTATCTTGGTGTCATGATCGACGATCTCGTGACCCGCGGCATCACCGAGCCGTACCGGATGTTCACCTCGCGGGCCGAATACCGGCTGACGCTGCGCGCCGACAATGCCGACCAGCGCCTGACCGACAAGGGGATCGCGGTTGGCTGCGTAGGGCAGGCACGGTCGCTGCAGCACGCCTCCAAGATGGCCGCCCTGAATGCCGCCAAGACCCTGACGAAATCGCTGACGCTGACGCCGAATGAAGCCGCCCGATATGGCCTGGCGCTGAATAAGGATGGCCAGCGCCGCTCGGCCTTTGAACTCCTGGCCTATCCGGAGATCGGCTGGGCTGAGATCCGCGGGATCTGGCCGGAGCTGTCGGCCATTGAACTAGGGATCGCGGTCCATCTTGAGATCGATGCCAAGTACGACGTCTATCTCAAACGCCAGACCGCCGACGTCGATGCCTTCCGGCGCGACGAGGGGCTGATCCTTTCGGATATCGACTACAGCGCGGTGCCGGGACTTTCCAACGAGGCCCGCTCAAAGCTTGAGGCCGCGCGACCGTGGACCGTAGGGCAGGCTGGTCGGCTCGATGGCATGACTCCGGCTGCGCTCGGCATCCTGGCGGCCTATCTGCGACGGGAAGCAAGGCGGAAAACTTCGGCCCTCGCGTAGGGGGGCTGTTTCACGTGAAACAAGGCGCCACGGTTTAATGGCCAATGCTTCGGTAGAGATCGGAACGCCAGCGCCAGCCCTCGACAAGGCCGAGGCGCTGAAGCTCACGCCTGTTTCACGTGAAACAGAGGCGCGGCTGGATCGCTACCTCGATCTGCTTCGGGAGTGGCAGGCCAAGACCAATCTGGTGGCGCCATCGACCCTCCCAAATCTGTGGACGCGTCACGTCGCCGATTCGCTGCAGGTCCTAACGATCGCACCGTCCGCCAAGATATGGGTCGACCTCGGCAGCGGCGGGGGATTTCCCGGCGTCGTCCTCGCCTGCGCCTTGGCGGAAACAGCCGGCGCAATGGTCCACCTGGTGGAGCGCAACGCCAAGAAGGCCGCCTTCCTGCGCGAGGCGTTGCGAATCACCCAATCGCCCGGCACGGTTCACCTCGCCAACATCGGGGATATTGTGGATAGAATCGCAGGCCCCGTCGATTGCGTCACCGCCCGGGCGGTGGCTCCGCTACACCAACTCATCGGCTTCGCGGAACCGCTGGTAAAGCGGGGCGCCAAAGCCCTGTTTCTCAAAGGCCAAGATGTAGAGGCCGAATTGACCGAGGCCACTAAATATTGGAAGATTGAACCGCAGCTGCATTCCAGTCGCACCGGTGGACACGGCTGGATCGTCGAACTCGACCGCATCGAGCGACGTGATCCGTCCGCCAAAGCTTATGGCACCCGCGCATGACCGTAATTGATCAAATATATCAAGAGGATAAGGCGCCGACCCTGCCCGGCCATCCGCGCATCCTGGCGCTGGCCAACCAGAAGGGCGGCGTTGGCAAGACCACCACCGCGATCAATCTCGGCACCGCGCTCGCGGCAATTGGCGAGCGCGTGCTGATCGTCGATCTCGATCCGCAGGGCAACGCCTCCACCGGTCTCGGCATCGATCGCCGCAACCGCAACTGCTCGACCTATGACGTCTTGATCGGCGAGGCGTCTTTACGCGAAGGGGTGGTACCGACCGCGGTGCCGCGTCTGCACATCGCGCCCTCGACCATGGATCTGTCAGGCCTCGAGCTCGAACTGGGAACGACCCCCGGCCGCGCCTTCCGGCTGCGCGACGCGATCGCCGCTCTGAACACCAACGTCTCTCCGGACTCCGATTACACCTATGTGCTGATCGACTGTCCGCCGTCGCTCAACCTTCTTACCGTCAACGCGATGGCCGCATCGGATGCGATCCTGGTGCCGCTGCAGTGCGAGTTTTTCGCGCTCGAGGGTCTGTCGCAATTGTTGCAGACGGTGGAGCAGGTGCGCTCGACGCTCAATCCCAGCCTGTCGATCCACGGCATCGTGCTGACCATGTTCGACTCTCGCAACAATCTGTCTAACCAGGTCGTGGCCGACGTTCGCCAGTTCATGGGCAGCAAGGTCTACAACACCATGATCCCGCGCAACGTGCGCATCTCCGAGGCGCCGTCCTACGGCAAGCCGGTGCTGGTGTACGATCTCAAATGCGTCGGCAGCGAAGCCTACCTCAAGCTCGCGACGGAAGTGATCCAGCGCGAGCGCGAGCTGCGCACGCATTGAACGACGGGATCGTAGGATGGGTTGAGCGAAGCGATACCCATCACGACGACAAACATGACGGCTTTCGCTTCGCTCAACCCATCCTACAAATTCCGGAGTGCTGCTAGGTGAATCCAAGGGAGCTGGCGATGGCCGACGAAGCGCGTTCGCGACTGGGCCGCGGTCTTGCAAGTCTGATCGGAGATGTTGGCGGCGAGGCCGCGCATGTCGACCGGCCGCGCGCGCAGCGCAAGGTGCCGATCGAATTCCTGAAACCCAATCCGCGCAATCCTCGGCGTACCTTTTCCGATACCGAGCTCGGCGAGCTCGCCGACTCGATCAAGCAGCACGGCGTGATCCAGCCCATCGTCGTCCGGCCGGTCAAGGGTGCGCAGGATCGCTTCGAGATCATCGCCGGCGAGCGCCGCTGGCGCGCCTCGCAGATCGCGGGCCTCCACGACGTGCCGATCGTTCCGGTCGACGTCAGCGACTCTGACGCGCTCGAGCTTGCCATCATCGAAAACGTGCAGCGCGAAGACCTCAATGCGATGGAAGAGGCGCAGGGCTATCACGCGCTCGCCAATGAATTCAAACGCAGCCAGGAAGAGATCGCCAAGATCGTCGGCAAGAGCCGCAGCCATGTCGCCAACATGATGCGGCTGACCAAGCTGCCGGCCGAGGTGCAGGCCTTTATCGCGCTTGGCCAGTTATCGGCCGGCCACGCCCGCGCGCTGATCGGCGTGCCGGATCCGCTCGCCGCCGCCAAGCGCATCGTCGAGGAAGGCCTCAACGTGCGCCAGACCGAGGCGCTGGCGCATGTCGAGGGCGTGCCGGAGCGCAAGCCGCAGAAGGCGCGCGGCAGCAGCAAGGCGAAGGATGCCGATACGGTCGCGCTGGAGAAAACCGTCAGCGACGCACTCGGGCTCGTCGTCAGTATCGATCACCGCGATCCCGGCGGCGTCGTGCACATCCGCTACCGCGAGCTCGATCAGCTCGACGAGATCGTGCGCAGGCTGGGTACGAAGGGCTGACTTCCGTACCTCGCCCCGCTTGCGAGGAGAGGGGAGGCATCAGCCTCTCTTCCGCGCGTTCACCGCAATCGACAGCAGCGCACGCTGCGCGATCACCGCCGCCAGCGGCGCCTGTTTGCGCATCTCCAGCGCTGCGGTTGCGAGTTGGTCGATGATTAGCACCAGCCGCGCCGGATTGAAATTGCGCAGCGCGGTTTCGACCATCGGCTTTCGCGAAAAGTGCAGGCGCGGGAATCCGCTGTCGAGCAAGGACGACAGCGGCGTGCCTTCCGCGAGCGCCAGCGCCGATTTGTGCAGCCAGGCCGCCTGCCGCTGGGCCGCGGAGATGATCATGCCGGGGTAGGTGCCGGCGACCATGGCCTTTGCGAATTCGGCCTCGACCAGCTCCGGCTTTCCCGCGAAAGCGCCGTCCACGATCGGATCGAGCTTCAGCTCGGAGGCATCCGCCACCACCGTCATCACATCGTCGAGCGTGACCTCGCCGTTGCCGTGAGCGTAGAGCGCGAGCTTCTTCAGCTCGTTGCGCGAGGCCTGGCGGTCGCCGCCCAGCAGCGAGACCAGCGTCGCGCGGGCATCCGGCGCAATGCGCAGATTGGAGAGGCGCAATTCATCGTCGATCAGTTTTGCGAGGTCGCGCTCGCCGTCGGGATAGCAGGCGATCGCGACCGCGGTCTTGGCGCGCTCGCAGGCCTTGCGCAGCGGCGATTCCGGCCGCAACTCGCCGGCCTCGATCACGACGCGGCAATCCCTGAGCTGTGCCTCCGCCAGCGTGTCGACGCCGCTGGCAAAACTGCGCGAGCCGGCGCGGACGCGGATCGCGCGGCGGCCGCCGAACAGCGGGATCGTCATCGCCTCATCGACCAGCCGAGACGGCTCGGCCGAAAGCTCGTCGCCATCCAGTCTCACCAGCGAGAACGGATCGTTGGGATCATCGACCGCGGATGCCAGCAGCGCCTCGGCGCGCTCGCGGACCAGGCCGGCGTCGGGACCGTAAAGCAGGATGATCGGACGGCCCGGATCCGGCCGGGCCAGAAAGGCATCGATTTCGTTTCCGCGAAGCGCGACCACAATCAGCCTATCAGAGGTTTCGTCGTTCCGGGATGGTCCGAAGGACCTGGCCTCAGATGCGCAATTGCGCACCGGGGAATCTCGAGATTCCGGGTTCGCGTTAACGCGCGCCGCGGAATGACAGGGTTTTCAGGTGCCGGCGACGAAGAACGAGGCCAGCCGGGTCTGGATATTGTCCGCGATTTCCTGAGCGGCACGATCCTCGGCGTCGCGATAGGCGCGGGTACGGGCGAAGCGCTGCAGTGAGCCGGGAATGTCGTAGGTCACCCGCGAGAACGTCGTGCCGGTCATGACTGACTTGTTGGTGGCGAGTTCGATCAGATTGTATTGCGCGTCGATGCCGTAGTTCTCGCTGGAGGGCAGCGCGGTGTTCGGATCGACCATCAGCGACGAACGGCTGGTGCTGAATCGGATCACCAGCCGATGGGTGGGCGGCATGCCGGTGGCGCTGCCGTAGAGCTTGAACGCCAGTGCGTTGCGGATTTCGACCCCGAGCCGCGCGTCCCGCGAGGCATTGGGCTTGTCGATCGGCGGCAGTTCCACGCCCATCAGCTTTTCGCGCAGCCCGGGGCTGCCGTCGGCATGTTCGGCATACATCGGCTGGAAGCAGCCGGCCGTCAGCGCCGCCAAGGCAGCCACGGCCAAGAGCCGGGCGGCGATGCTAAACCTAGCCAACGACATTCACGATCCTCATGGGAACAATGATCACCTTCCGGACGGCCTTGCCGCCCAAGGCCTGTCTTACCGCATCGAGCGCCAGAACGGCAGCCTCAATCTCGGGATTTTCGGCACCCCGTGGCACGGTTACATCACCCCGTTTCTTGCCGTTGACCTGAACCACCAGCGTCACCGTGTCTTCAACCAGCAAATCACGTTCGATTTTGGGCCAATCGGCCTCCGAGACCAGGCCGGATTGCCCCAGCGCCTGCCAGCATTCTTCGGCCAGATGCGGCATCATCGGTGCGACCAGTTGAACAAGGATGACCGCGGCCTCGCGAATCGCCCACGCCAGATCGGGTGACGGCTGTCCCTCGCGCGCCAGTGTCTCGCCCAGCGCATTCGAGAACTCCCGGACATAGGCCAGGCAGACGTTGAAATGCAGCCTTTCGATGCCGGTCGTGACCTTGTCCAGCGCCCCGTGCGCCGCCTTGCGCAGCGCCAGCGCATCGGGACCGAATGAAGCCGGCCGCGACGCCGGCGCCGCCCCGGAACTATCGGCGGATTCGTTGACCAGCCGCCACAGCCGTTGCACGAAGCGCGAGGCGCCCTGCACCCGCTCGTCGCTCCAGATCACGTCGCGGTCGGGCGGTGAGTCCGACAGCATGAACCAGCGTGCGACGTCGGCGCCGTAGGTCGCAATGATGTCGTCGGGATCGACGGTGTTCTTCTTCGACTTCGACATCTTCTCGATCGGGCCGATCGAAATGTCTTCGCCTGTTGTCAGCAGGCTGGCGCGGCGGCCATTGCCTCCGACCTCGATCTTGACCTCGGCTGGCGTGATGTAGCTGCCGTCGGCCTTTTGATAGGTCTCATGCACCACCATGCCCTGGGTGAACATGCCGGCGAACGGCTCGTCCAGTCCGATATGGCCGGTCGCCTTCATGGCGCGGGTGAAGAAGCGGCTGTACAGCAGATGCAGGATGGCGTGCTCGACGCCGCCGATATACTGGTCGACCGGCATCAGCCGGTCCACCACGCCGGGCGTGGTCGGCGCTTTCTCGTTCCAGGGATCGGTGAAGCGGGCGAAATACCAGGACGAATCGACGAACGTGTCCATGGTGTCGGTTTCGCGCTGGGCCTCGGCCCCGCATTGCGGGCAGGTGACGTGCTTCCAGGTCGGGTGATGGTCGAGCGCGTTGCCCGGCCTGTCGAAGGTGACGTCCTCCGGCAGCACCACCGGCAGATCCTTGTCGGGTACCGGCACGACATCGCATTTCGGGCAGTGGATCACCGGGATCGGGCAGCCCCAGTAACGCTGGCGCGAAATACCCCAGTCGCGCAGGCGGAAATTCACCTGGCGTTCGCCGACCGGCATGTTGCCGCGCAGCTCTGCCTCCAGCCGCTTGGCAACTTCTTCCTTCGCCTGCTCGATGGTCATGCCGTCGAGGAAGCGGGAATTGACCATGCGGCCGTCGCCGTCATAGGCGGTGTCGGTGATGACGAATGTCGTGGGGTCCTGACCCTCGGGACATACCACGGGAATGTTGCCGAGCCCGTACTTGTTGACAAAATCGAGGTCGCGCTGGTCGTGTGCCGGGCAGCCGAAAATCGCGCCGGTGCCGTATTCCATCAGCACGAAGTTTGCCACGTAGACCGGCAGCTTCCAGCCGGGATCGAACGGGTGGATCGCCTTGATGCCGGTATCAAAGCCCTGCTTCTCGGCGGTGTCGATGATTTCCTGCGCGGTGCCGATGCGTTTGGTCTCGGCGATGA
The DNA here is from genome assembly GCA_041490045.1 of Bradyrhizobium sp. Taxonomy (GTDB): domain Bacteria; phylum Pseudomonadota; class Alphaproteobacteria; order Rhizobiales; family Xanthobacteraceae; genus Bradyrhizobium. Next base: position 49,779 of record JBGPSI010000002.1, on the reverse strand, counting down.
ACTCCGCCAGCTCGGGGTTTTTGGCCGCGGCGGCCTGCGCCAGCGGATGATCGGCGGCGATCGCCATGAACTTGGCACCGAACAGCGTGTCGGGGCGCGTCGTGAAGATTCGCAACTCGCTCTCGCCCTCTGGCGTGGTCGCGGGATCGAGTCCGAAACGGATCAGCAGACCCTCGGAGCGGCCGATCCAGTTGCGCTGCATCAGCCGCACCTTGTCGGGCCAGCGATCCAGCCGGTCGAGCGCGTCCAGCAGATCCTGCGAGTACTTCGTGATCTTGAAGACCCACTGATTCATCTCGCGCTGTTCGACGACGGCGCCGGAGCGCCAGCCACGGCCGTCGATCACCTGCTCGTTGGCGAGCACGGTCATGTCGACCGGATCCCAGTTGATCTTGCGCTTCTCGCGCTCGGCGAGGCCGGCGCGCAGGAAATCCAGGAACATCTTCTGCTGATGCCTGTAGTAGCTGGGATCGCAGGTCGCGAATTCGCGTGACCAGTCGAGCGACAGCCCAATCGACCGCAACTGCTTCTTCATCGCAGCGATGTTGTCGTAGGTCCACGCCTTCGGCGCCACCTTGCGCTCGATCGCGGCATTTTCCGCCGGCAGCCCGAACGCGTCCCAGCCCATCGGGTGCAGCACGTTGAAACCCTTGGCCCGCATGAAGCGCGCCAGCACGTCGCCGAGCGTGTAGTTCCGGACGTGTCCGATGTGGATGCGCCCGGACGGGTAGGGGAACATCTCGAGCACGTAGTATTTCGGCCTGGGATCGTCGTTTTTGGCGTTAAAGATCGCCTTTTCGTCCCACTGGCGTTGCCAGCGCGGCTCGGATTCACGGGCATTGTAGCGTTCGGAGGTCATGGAATCGTAAGGGCTTTTTGTGGATTCGCGTCCCATTTGGGGACGGCGGACTAGGCCACAAAAGCGGCTTTGGGGTCAACGCCCCGCACCTCAAAATGCCCGGCGGCAAGGCCCCGGCCCGCCAGCGCGACCGAGCCGTCGGTCGGCCGCCCAAAGCCGTGTTCGGCCACGGCCGGCCGCGATGCCTGGCGGCATAGAGGGCTGCGTCCACGGCCTCGGTCAGGTCGCCCGGCTGCGGTGCAACGTTCGGCTTGGTGCAGGCCAAGCCGGCGCCGACGGTTTGATGTCTGCGGTACGGGGCCCCCTGGCCAGTAGGAACATTTCGCTCGTTTGGATTGAGGCAGGGTTAACGCTTCCATGGGACGATAAAGTGGGTGAACAGCAACCAGTAGACGCGGGATCATTTTAGATCGTGACCGGGGACGCGTTCGACGAACTTGATTTCGAATACGCTGCGGCTGTGGCGGAAAAAGCCGTGAGCGCGATGTCGCAACATCGTGTGCCACCGACGCCGAACAACTTTTACACCTGGTTCAAATATTCCCTCGGCACCTCGCCCGATCTCAAGCGGGCCATCGACATTCTGATCGGAAACAAGCGAAAGTTCGACACCACCACCAATCGCGACCTGTTCGCCTTGTATGTCCGAACCGATACCGGCGACGACACGGACGTCAACAACGTCCCGCAACAGCTCCATTCGGTCATGGCCTCCGCCAAGGAGTACCTGAACGCGGCCATCGCCGATAACCGATCGCAAATGATGGCGATCGGCGATATCGCCGAGCGGAGTGAAGTCGGGGTCGATCCAGCGCCGCTGGTCGAAGATCTGCTGAACGAGCTGGCCAAGGCCGTCAATCGGGCGGCGAAGCTGGAGCAACGCTTCGCCGAGTCGACGCGAGAGCTGGATGCGATCCGCGACTCCCTGAACAAATCGGAGGAACGCGCCAAGACAGACACGCTCACCGATCTGCCGAATCGCCGTGCGCTCGATGAGTTTTTCCGCAAGGCCCAGATCGCGGCGATGGAAAAGGGCGAGCCGCTCAGCGTCCTGCTGATCGACATCGATCATTTCAAGAAGATCAACGACAGTTTTGGACACGGGGTAGGCGACCAGGTGCTTCGGTTGATGGCCGGCGTCCTGCGGGAACGGCTGCGGGAATCCGATCTGCCCGCCCGATACGGCTGGGAAGAACTGATCGCCGTGCTTCCGGGCGCCGACCTTGCCACCTGCGCAGCGGTTGCCGAGCGGATACGCCATGTAATCTCGGAGTGCCGCATCACCCGCCGCTCGACCAAGGAACTCCTTCCCAGCATCACGGTTTCCATCGGCGTTGGACAATTTCAATTCGGCGAGTCGATGACGGATTTGATTGAGCGATGCGATCGCGCGCTCTATCTCGCCAAGAAAAACGGCCGGGACCGGGTCGTAACCGAGGACGAGCTTGATCGGGAACTGGCTGGGAGCTGACGCGCTTTCGAACGAAGCGAACCCCGGTCCGCGCAAAGAAAAAGCGTCAAAATAAGTTATAGAGCCTAGCTCGCCAGCGCGACCGAGCCGTCGTCGGTCGGGCGCCCAAAGCCGTGTTCGGCCACGGCGTCGCGGCCGCGGTGTTTGGCGGAGTAGAGGGCGGCGTCCGCGGCCTCGATCAGATCGCCCGGCTTCTGCGCAACGTTCGGCTTGGTGCAGGCGACGCCGACGCTGACGGTGACGGTCCGATGGCTGCTGGTGCTGTGGGGCATCGCGAGGGCTTCGACCGCGGTGCGTACCATCTCGCCGATCTCCAGCGCCCGCTTCGCATCGGTGTTCGGCAGCAACAGGCAAAATTCCTCGCCGCCATAGCGCCCGGCAAAGCCCATGGTCTCGGCGGCGATCCCGGCCAGCGTTTCGCCGAGCCTGGTAAGGCAGGCGTCGCCTTCGGGATGGCCGTAGGTGTCGTTGAACAGCTTGAAGTGGTCGACGTCGATCATCATCAGCGACAATTCGCTGTCGTATTGCTGGGCCTTCATCCATTCGAAATCGAGCCGGCTCTGAAAACCGCGGCGGTTGGCAAGCCCGGACAGCATGTCGATCGAGGCGATCACGGTCAGCCGGTCATTGGTCGCGACCAGCTCGCGCTCACGCTCGCTCAGCTGCGCCGCCATCGCGTTGAAGGCGCGGGCGAGGGGAACGAATTCAGCCGGCAGCGATTTGCGCGCCGCGCGCGCCGACCAGTCGCCCTGGCCGAAGCGTTTTGCAATCGAAGTTATCATCTCGATCGGACCGATGATGAGTTTCTCCGCGGCGATCAGGGCGCCGAGCAGCACGAACAGGCTGACGAAGCCGAGCTGCAGATGGGCGGTGCGGATATCCCGGTTGATCGCGGCCGACACCCTGGCTTCGTCGATGCTGACGATCAGGCGTGACTCCGTGCCGGCAATGCGCGCGAAACTGACCATGCGCTGCGATCCATCGGCGGCGACGAAGGAAAGCGAGCCTTGCGGGTGGTCGGAATCCAGCGCCGTCTCGGCGATGGCCGACAACAGCGGTATCGTATCCAGGGAACGGCCGATCATGCTGCCCTGATCCTGCGGCGCCGCCAGCACCGTTCCGGTGCTGTCGACCAGCACCGCCGAAATACCGGGCCGGCCGCCGAGATTGCTCATGATCTTCGACATCCAGTCGAGATTGACGCCGGCGAGAATGACGGAATCCGAATCGTTGCTGATGGCGGAGACCGGATAGGCCGCCATCACCACCGGCTTGTTGGTGATCCTGGCGAACAGGTAATCGCTGAAGACGATATCGCGTGTCTCGCGCGCTTTCTTGAAATAGGCGCGGTCGCTGACATCGAGCCCGACAAATACGTTGTTGGTCGAGCATTGCACACGTCCGTCACCGCCGACGATCAGCAGCGTGCGAATCCACGGCAGATTGGCCGGCAGGCTGGCGCGCAGGATGTTGCAACTGCGGCCGACGCCACCCGCCGAGGCGCGGATATAGGCCGCCGATTTCAAGACCGTCTCGACCGATGAGATGACTTCCTGCTGGGCATCAGCGCTATGCTGCGCGAGATTTGCAAATTCCGCGGCGGCAGCCGCAACCTGCTTGCCCCGGGCGTCCTCGAGCGAACGGGCGCGTTCCAGCATCAGCGGCGCCACCAGAATCAGCGCCAGCAAGGCGAGCCTCGCGCGGATTCCGAGAAGCTGCTTGAGTTTCACTCTGTTGCGGTTGAAACTAACGCGTGACATCTTTGGTCCCCAACCCCGCGTGAGAGGGTAAAGGGAATGGTTCAAGAAGCCTTTCCCGAACTCGGTAAAATTCGAAATACCCGTAAAATTACGCCCAACCGACGATCGGCTGACGAACATGGCGCCGCAAAACCCTTCGCCGATAACCGCGCATTCACCAAACGGGCTTGCCAATGTGGAGCAGGAGATCGTGCGCGCCTGCAACGAAGCGCGCCGCGATCGCGCTTCGGTGACGCTGGTCGCGGTGTCGAAGACCTTCGCTGCGGACGCGATTGTCCCGGTAATCGAGGCCGGGCAGCGCGTTTTCGGCGAAAATCGCGTGCAGGAGGCCAAAGCCAAATGGCCAGGGTTAATGGCGGCTTACCCCGGCCTCGCCTTGCATCTGATCGGGCCGCTGCAATCCAACAAGGCGAAGGAAGCCGTGGCGCTGTTCGACGCCATCCATTCGGTCGATCGGCCGAGCATTTGCGAAGCGTTAGCCAAGGAAATCGAATCCCAGAAGCGCCGGCCGCAATTATTCGTCCAGCTCAACACCGGCGAGGAGCCGCAGAAGGCCGGCGTCGCACCCGGCGACGCAGACGCCTTCATTGCAGCCTGTCGCGACAAATACGGTCTGGAGATTTCCGGCCTGATGTGCATTCCGCCCGTCAACGACGCGCCGGCGCCGCATTTTGCGCTGACCGCAAAGATCGCCGCGCGCAACGGCCTGAAGAATTTGTCGATGGGCATGAGCGCCGATTTCGCGATCGCGATCCAGTTCGGCGCCACGCATGTACGCGTCGGCTCGGCGATTTTCGGCCACCGGTAGATTGCGCTTGCGCGTTACGCGCATTCGTCATTGCGAGCCAACGGGTCGCGCTTACGCACGCCCGATGACAGGCTCCGCGAAGCAACCCAGCTTTTGTTGCTGCGTTATGGATTGCTTCGTCGCTGCGTTCCTCGCAATGATGGGTGGGCAGATTACTCGAACCTGACTGACACCCTTCCAAGAACACCAAAATCAACCGCGCAGACATCGCCGGACTGGATCGGCAGCGGCGGATGGCAGGTGCCGGTCGTCACCACCTCGCTGGCCCGCAGCGTCACGCCGAGCTGCCGCAATTCGTTGGCGAGCCAGGTCAAGGCGATCCTGGGATCGCCGAGCACGTTCTTGCCGTGACCGATGAATTGCTTTCCCCGCATCGTGATCACAGGCTTTTCCTCGACGAGATCGAGCGCGCGCCAGTTCGCCGTGGCCGGCGCGCCGAGCACGAATAAATGTGCGCAGGCATTGTCCGCGATGATCTGCTCGGCTCCCACGCTGACGAAATCGGCGAACCGTGAATCCGGAATCTCGATCGCCGGATGCAGCGTGTCGACCGCGTCCAGCACCTCACGCACGGCGTAAGGCTGTGAACGCGGCGGCAAATCGGCCGCCATGCGAAAGGCGAATTCGGGCTCGGCGACGCGCATTTCGTTTCCCGCCATCGAAGCCGTGCCGCCATCGGGTATGACGGTTTCGGACAAGATGCGCCCGGCCATCGGGCCGTCGACGTTGATGTGCTTCTGCCCGGCCTCGCTGGTGGCCGCGATTTTCCAGCCGAACAATTTTGCCTTCGAATGGCTTTCGATCTTCCCCTGGACCGCGTAGGCCTCGGTGCGGTTGCGCGGCCGCATCGCTGCTTCGAGCTCTCCGAGCTTGGTGCCCGCGCGCCAATGATCGTACAGGGTCCGTGACGCCGCCGTGATCTGGGTTTCTGAAAGCATTGGTTCTGACATCCGGGTTACGACCGATTCACTCAATTACAATCCTGGTGTCCGGTCCCAGCCGCGCCAACAGCCGCAGCATGGCCGATCGCGTCATCGAGACGCACCCGGCGGTCGGTCCGAAATTGTCGCGCGCAAGATGCAAGAATACCGCGCTGCCGCGGCCGGTGATTCGCGGCGAGCTGTTGTGATCGATCTCGACAATGAAGTCGTAGAGGTGGTCGTCACGCCGGAGGCGGTCGCCGCTGCGATCACGCTCCAGCCGAATCGGCCGGTTGTACTGGCGGCTTGCGGGGTCCTCGCACCAGGCATCTTCGGGTCCGATCGTTCGAATTGGCAAAAACGTCCGCGGCCGGGGGTGGCGGTCGGCGCGCCACCACAATTGTCGCGGCCGGAAAATGCCCCTCGGGGTGCTGCCATCGCCCTCGCGCTTGTTGGCCTTGATTCCGCCGCGCCCCAACGCGACCGGCACCGTCCGCCCGCCGGCGATGAGCCAACCCTGGCGCGGATTGCCGGCGGCGGCGCGAATCCGGATCGCGGACAGTGGCCGGTCACTCCGGCTTGATCGATAAGCCGTTGAATTGACTATATTTCCCATAAATTTCGCAATCCCACGGATTGTCTGCCTGCCGGCAATGCCCTATTTCATCCTCATTACAGGACATTCATCTGAATACCCGTGGTTTCTGGGGTAGACTGCGCTTCGGCTTGTGAAACTGTAACAGCCCACTACCTCAAGACGAATAGACCTGACGGACCCTGACTTTACCAACCAAGACCAAGGCTCAAGGCGCTTTTCGCTTGCACCCGCAGCCCCAGAGGATTGTACCCATGGCCAATGCCCGCAAGATCCTGATCGTGGACGACGATACCGATCTGCGCGATACGCTGGTGGAGCAATTATCGCTGCATGACGAGTTCGAAGCCTCCGCAGTCGATACCGGCGCCAAGGGTGCCAGCGCCGCCAAGGCCAATGCGCCGGATCTCGTGCTGATGGATGTCGGGCTGCCGGATACCGACGGGCGCGAAGTCGTACGCTCGCTGCGCAAGGGCGGCTTTAAGGCGCCCATCATCATGCTCACCGGACACGATACCGATTCGGACACCATCCTCGGCCTCGAATCCGGTGCCAATGATTATGTGGCAAAGCCGTTCCGCTTCGCCGTGCTGCTGGCGCGGATCCGGGCGCAGCTTCGCCAGCATGAAGCCAGCGAAGACGCGGTGTTTTCCGTCGGTCCCTATAGTTTCCGTCCCGGCTCGAAGATGCTGACGGGCGCTAACGCCAGGAAGGTGCGGCTGACCGAAAAGGAGACCGCGATCCTGCGCTTCCTGTACCGGGCCGGCCAGCTGCCGGTCTCGCGCGAGACCCTGCTGCAGGAAGTCTGGGGCTATAATTCGGGCGTCACGACCCATACCCTGGAAACCCACATCTACCGGCTGCGTCAGAAGATCGAAAAGGATGCAGCCAACCCCGAGATCCTGGTGACGGAAGCCGGTGGCTACAAGCTGGTGCCGTGATACGATTCCGATGGCGATTCGTATCAATTGGCCTGATTAGCACGCCCCGATCACCGGTTCTGCATGTCGATCGAAGATGATGTTGCCTTGCTCGAGCGCGTCCCAACGCTGCGCCTGTTGGGAAATGCGGCGTTGCGCATGCTGGCGATCGGCTCCGAGCAACGCGGCTTCGCCCGCGGCGACGTGCTATTCAATTTGGGCGATGAGGCCGACGCGGGCTTCGTGGTTTACCGCGGCGCCTTCCGGGTCGAAGACGGCACCGGCTCCGAAATTACCGCGGGTCCCGGCGCATTGATCGGCGAACTCGCGCTGATCACGGCCATGAAGCGTCCCTCCACCGCGACAGCGATCGAACATGCCGCGGTGATCCGGATCGCGCGCAGCCTGTTTCAGCGCGTGCTGGAGAGCGATCCCGCCGCAGCCCGCCGGCTGCGCGATGAATTCGCCACCCGCACCAGCCAGATCGCCAGCGATATTTTGATGGCGGGCGCGAAGCTGAGCATCTAGCTCGCTACCCCAACGAGTTGTTCATGCTTTTGCAGGGACAACGAAAGAGTTCGAAAACTCACACCTCCACCGTCACCGTCACCGGAACATGGTCGGATGGCCGTTCCCAGCCGCGCGCATCGCGCGTGATCCGGAAATCGCTGACGCCGTCCTTGAGCGCGCGCGAGACCCAGATGTGATCGAGCCTTCGGCCGCGATCGCCCACCGTCCAGTCCGCGGCGCGATAGCTCCACCAGGTGTAGACCTTTTCCGACAGCGGGATCCGCTCGCGCGCGACGTCGAACCATTCGCCATGCGCCTGGGCCGCCAGCAGCTTCTCGCATTCGATCGGGGTATGCGACACCACCTTCAATAATTGCTTGTGCGACCACACGTCGTTTTCGTGCGGCGCGACGTTGAGATCGCCGACCAGGATATGGCGGTCGTCGCCGCGCGGATGCAGCGGCTCGCACGCCTTCAACTCGTCGAGAAATTGCAGCTTGTGCCCGAATTTCGGATTGAGCGCGGGATCGGGGATGTCGCCGCCGGCTGGAACATAGAAATTATGAACGACCAGCGGCTTTTCCAGCTGCGCCTTCCCGCCGAAGGCGACGGAAATGTGCCGCGAATCGATCTTGTCGCAGAAGGTGCGGATATCCGTACTCTCGAACGGGAGCTTCGAGACCACGGCGACACCGTGATAGCCCTTCTGCCCGTTCAGCGCGACGTGCTCGTAGCCGAGGCGCCGGAATCGCTTCAGCGGAAAGGCGTCGTCGACGCATTTGGTTTCCTGCAGGCACAGTACGTCCGGCCTCACCGCCTTTAGGAATTTGGCGACGAGGTCGATGCGCAGGCGTACCGAATTGATATTCCATGTTGTCAGGGAGAAACGCATGGCGACCGGCTGGGCGGGAAAACGTGCGCTTGATGACGCACGTCTGCGTCCCGCAATCAAGAATGATTTTCAGCCGGGCGGCGTCCCGTAATTGGTAAAGTCGATCTTGAACAGGCCGGGATCGACTTTCTTCGCGGTATCGAGGTTGTAGACCGCGACCGTGGTGTCATAGCCCTGCGGATCGGTCACCGTCCATTGCTTGAGCTGGCCGTCCTTGGCGCCGACCATCAGCATCAGCCGGCTGGTGCCGATTAGGGCCTGTTTCTCCTCGATGGTGACGCTGACGAAGAGGTCGTCGGCCGTCACGGCCACGACATTGGTGTCCTTCATGAGGTCGATGCGGTCCGACAACAGGTAGCGCAGCGGCGTCTGCGACAGCGGATAAATGTCCTGGGTCGCGAGCTTGCGGTCGCGCACCGCCACCGACGATCCGTCGGCAACAATGTCGATCGGACTTGGCGCGTCATATTCGAAGCGCACCTTGCCGGGCTTCTGGATGAAGAAATCGCCGGTGGTCTTGGTTCCGTCGGGGCCCACTTGCACGAAATTGCCCACCAGCGTCTGCAGCGACGACAGATAAGCGCTCACCTTGGCGGCCTGGGCCTTCTGGTTGGCGTCGAAACTGGCGAAAATACTGGCTGGGACATTGCGGCGCGGATCGGGAATCACCGGATCCGGCGGCGTCGCCGTGGTAGCGCCCGTCGTCACCGGAGCTTTCTGCTGCTCCGACGCGCTCATCTGCACGCGTTCGCGCGCCCGCGGCGCCGGCTTCGGAATCGGGACGTTCTGCGCGGACGCGGAGGTCACGACGGATGGCGCGGCAATGCAAACGATCGATGCCGCGATCAGCAACGCCAATCCGCCGCGGATGCCGCTGTCAGCGACCAGCCCCGCCCTTCGATGTGTTGGATTTCCAGGAAGGTTCGGATTTCTGTTCAACGCGGGGTCCTGTCAGGCTTTCGGCCATTTTATCGTGGTTTTGAGCAAAGGAGATATCGTTTTTCCGTGAAAATAAAATGCCAATCTCCGCCATCCTGCGGGCCGGTGATTCCGGCTCAAAAGCCGCTTTCTTCCTCTTCGACCAGAATCTCGCGCTTTCCGGCGTGATTGGCCTGGCCGACGATGCCCTCGAGTTCCATCCGCTCCATCAGCGAGGCGGCGCGGTTATATCCGATCTGCAGCCGGCGCTGGATGTAGCTGGTGGAGGCCTTGCGGTCGCGCTTGACGATCGCCACCGCCTGCGAGAACAGGTCGCCGCCGCCATCGCTGCCCATGCCGGTGGAATCGAACACCGCGCCGTCTTCGTCGGTGGGTTCTTCCGCCGTGACTGCTTCGAGATATTCCGGCTGGCCCTGCGTCTTGAGATGACGCACCACTTTCTCGACCTCCTCGTCCGAGACGAAGGGGCCGTGCACGCGGCTGATGCGGCCGCCGCCGGCCATGTAGAGCATGTCGCCCTGCCCGAGCAGCTGCTCGGCGCCCATTTCGCCGAGGATGGTGCGGCTGTCGATTTTCGAGGTGACCTGAAACGATATGCGGGTCGGGAAGTTCGCCTTGATGGTGCCGGTGATGACGTCGACCGAGGGTCGCTGCGTGGCGAGAACCACGTGCAGGCCGGCGGCGCGAGCCATCTGCGCCAGACGCTGCACCGCGCCTTCGATGTCTTTGCCCGCGACCATCATCAGGTCGGCCATTTCGTCGACGATGATGACGATATAGGGCAGCGGATCGAGATCGAGCTTCTCCTCCTCGTAGATCGCCTTGCCGGTTTCCTTGTCGAAGCCGGTATGCACCGTGCGCGTCAGGTCCTCGCCCTTGGATCTCGCCTCCTTCAGCCGCGCGTTATAGCCGTCGATATTGCGTACGCCGAGTTTCGACATCTTCTTGTAGCGCTCTTCCATCTCGCGCACCGCCCATTTCAGCGCCACCACGGCCTTCTTGGGGTCGGTCACGACCGGCGTCAGCAGATGCGGAATGCCGTCATAGACGGAGAGCTCGAGCATCTTGGGATCGACCATGATCAGGCGGCACTGATCCGGACGCAGCCGGTACAGAAGGCTGAGGATCATGGTGTTGATGGCGACCGATTTGCCCGAACCCGTGGTGCCCGCAATCAACAGATGCGGCATGCGCGCGAGATCGACGATGATGGAATCGCCGCCGATGTTCTTGCCGAGACACAGAGGAAGCTTCGCGACCGTTTCGGCGTAGTCCTTGACCGCCAGCAATTCGCGCAAATAGACCTTTTCGCGATGCGGATTCGGCAGTTCGATGCCGATGGCGTTGCGGCCGGGAACCACCGCGACGCGCGCCGAAAGCGCGCTCATCGAACGGGCGATGTCGTCAGACAGCCCGATTACCCGCGACGACTTGATGCCGGGCGCGGGCTCGAGTTCGTACAGCGTCACCACCGGGCCCGGATGGGCCTTGACGATTTCGCCGCGGACGCCGAAATCGCCGAGCACGCCTTCCAGCGCGCGCGAGTTGGAATCGAGCTCCGACCGGCTGAGCGGCTGGCGGTCGGACGCCTTCGGCGCGGTCAACACGGAAATCGGCGGCAGTTCGAAACGGTCGGTGGATTTGCGCGAGGGCGCGCGGGCCGCGGGCTTCTTGCGCGGGGCACGGGCGGAAGGCTCTTCCTCCTCTTCCTCCTCGTCTTCCTCGGCTTCGTCGAGTTCTTCGTCAGCGCGCGGCGCCAGCGATGGTCCGGCGCGGCCGAGGCTGGGTTCGTGGCGTTCGAACGAAAGCTGGCGCGGCGCCGGTGCGCTTGCGACCAGCGAGCCGTAAGCCAGGGTCAACAGCCGCCACAGCCGCGCCTTCGCGCTCATCAGGGCGTGAAACGCCCATCCCAGTGAAACCGAACCGCCATCCCCGTCTTCCCCGAATGGCGCGTCGTCGTCCTCGATCTCGGCCGAATCATCTTCCTGCGGGCGCGAACCCATGCCGCTCGCGAACAGGAATGCGGCGGTCGCGGCCGCGAACAGCAAGGTCCCGAGCACGAGGCGGTAGAGGAAACCGGGTGGGCCGAACACCACGGCGGGCGCGCGCACCAGCGCGTCGCCGACGACGCCGCCGAGTCCGGTCGGCAGCGGCCATGCGCCGCCATGCGGCCAGCAGCTGGCAAAGCCCGCCGAGATCACCGTGCAGAGGATCCAGCAACCGAGCCGCAGCGCTTCGCGGTCGAAGGCACGATGGGTCAGCATGCGCCAGCCCCAGATGGCGACGGGCAGGATCAGCATGATCGCGCCGAGGCCAAGTATCTGCATCAGGAGATCGGCGCCGATCGCGCCGGGATAGCCGACGACGTTGCGGATCGCGCGCGACGTGGCATGGCTGAGGCTCGGGTCCTGGACCGACCAGGTCATCAGTGCCGCCGCGGCCACGCCGGTAAGCGCGATCAGGCCTAATCCCGCGAGTTCGCGCAGGCGCCGCCCCAGGGCTTCGCGGATCGCGGCCGGCAACTGGCCGACCAGGGGAATGACACGTTCGATCGCCGGCATGCTCTTGGGCCTTCGCGATTAATCCAGAATTTCCACCAGCCGGTGCAACGCCTCGGCCGTCGTTTCGCTGTCCGCGACCAGCGCCAGGCGAATGTAGCCGGCGCCGGGATTGCTTCCGTCGTGTTGCTGTCGCGCCAGATAGCTTCCGGGCACGACGCGCACGCCGGCATCCCTGTAGAGCTTCACCGTCGCCGCTTCGTCTCCGCCGCGCGCCGACACATCGAGCCAGACGCAGAAGCCGCCGGCAGGCCGGCGATAGCCATAGCGATTGCCGAGGATCTGGTCGGCGAGATCGAATTTCATGCGGTAGAGGCGGCGGTTCTCCTCGACATGCGCCTCGTCGCCATAGGCCGCGATCGCGACATGCTGCAGCGGCACCGGCACCTGGGGCGCAGCGACATTGCGCAGCTCGTGAAACATGGCGAGAAACTTTTTGTCGCCGGCGGCAAAGCCGACCCGCATGCCCGGCAGGTTCGAGCGCTTCGACAGCGACTGGAACGCGACCGCATTGGCGAAATCAGGCCCGGCGCATTCCAGCATGCTGCCAGGCGCTTCCTTGGTGTAGATCTCCGAATAGCATTCGTCGCTCAGGATCATGAAGCCGTGGCGGTCGGCGAGTTTTTTCAAGCGGCTGAAATAGTCCTTCGAGGCGACGGCGCCTTGCGGATTAGCCGGCGAGGCGATGTAGATCGCCACCGTGCGGGCGAGCGTGGCATCGTCGAGCGAATCGAGGTCGGGCAAAAATCCGTTGGCGAGCGTGGTCGGCAGATAGATCGCCTCGCAGCCCGCCGCGCGCGCGCCGGCGGCATAAGCCGGATAGAACGGGTTCGGGATCAGGATCGCAGGCCTGCCCCTGCGCTCGCCGACATAGCGCGCCGCGGTCAGCGCTGCGAAAAACAACCCCTCGCGGCTGCCGTTGAGCACCACAAGCTCGGTCTCGGAATCGACCGGCCGCGGCATCTGGAACCGGGTGGAAAGCCAGTTCGCCGCCGCCCGGCGGAACGGCTCGATCCCCTTGGCAATCGGGTAGCGGCCGAAATCGGCGATGTGTTTGGCGAGGACCGGGCCGACGAAGGCCGGCACGGGGTGCTGCGGCTCGCCCAATGACAGCGTAATCAACGGCTTACCTGGCTGGTACGGGGCCAGCAATTCGGTCAGCCGGGCGAATGGCGAGCGCTCGCTTTCCTGATGGCCGGCGCCCTCTGGCGCACGGGATGAAGCGGTCATTGCCATACTTTAAAGCGCCAGCACTGTTGGGCAGCCGAGCGCAAGGCGCGGCCGGCCTAAAAACGGATCAAACCACCATAGATACGGCGAGGTTAAGACGCGATTAACCATCGACGGCCGGCGTCGTCCAGACCCTGAATTGGCGCAAAAAGAAAGGGGCTCCAACTTGCGCTGGAGCCCCTCAACGGTCAGGGCATTGCCGGGTATGTGCCCGAACCGTAGTTCTGGGCGCGACCATCGGAGGATGATCGCGCCCCGGGAGAACTTACATGTTGTAAGCGCGCTCGCCGTGATCGGTGATGTCGAGACCTTCGCGTTCCGCTTCCACGGAGGGGCGAAGACCGACGACCACGTCGACGAACTTGTAGAGGATCGCCGAACCGACGCCCGACCAGATCAGCGTTGCCCCGACCGCCTTGCACTGCGAGATCATCTGGGCGACGAAATCGTAGGTGCCGGCGTTGTTGCCGGTGATGTTGGTGTAGTCGGTGATGCCGACGCCACCCAAGGCGGGATTGACCAGGATGCCGGTGCCGAGCGCACCGATGATCCCGCCGATGCAGTGGACGCCGAATACGTCGAGGGCGTCGTCATAGCCGAGTGCGTTCTTCACCGTGCTGACGAAGAACAGGCAGACCGGGGAGACGACAAGGCCGAGCACCAGCGCGCCGATCGGGCCGGCAAAGCCGGAAGCGGGCGTGACCGCCACGAGACCCGCGACCGCGCCGGAGCAGATGCCCAGGAGCGAGGGCTTGCCCTTGACGATCCATTCGCAGAGCAGCCAGGACAGCGCCGCACCCGCAGTGGCCACCATGGTGTTGACGAAGGCAAGCGCCGTGACGCCGTTGGATTCGAGGTTCGATCCGGCATTGAAGCCGAACCAGCCCACCCACAGCAGCGAGGCGCCGATCATGGTCATGGTCAGCGAATGCGGAGCCATCAGGTCCTTGCCGTAACCGGTACGCTTGCCAATGATCAGCGCGCCGACCAGACCGGCGATGCCGGCATTGATGTGCACGACCGTGCCGCCGGCGAAGTCGAGAGCGCCTGCGCCGGCAAGCCAGCCGACCGCACCCGTGACGTCGTCGAGCTTGGCCTGGGCCGCCGTCTTGGCCGCAGCATCCGTCGCCGCGGCAAGCGCCTTGGCAGCGGCTGCGACGTCATCCGGAGCGGCGACGTACCAGACCCAATGCGCGATCGGGAAGTAGACAAAGGTGACCCACAGCAGGATGAACAGCATCACCGCCGAGAACTTGATGCGTTCGGCGAAGGCGCCGACGATCAGGGCCGGGGTGATCATCGCGAACGTCATCTGGAACACGAAGTAGGCGAGTTCCGGAATGACGACGCCGTTGGAGAAGGTCGCCGCCGTCGAATTGGCGTCGACGCCATGCAGGAAGGCCTTGGAGAGTCCGCCGATCCAGGGCGTCATGCTGCCGCCGTCGCTGAAGGCCAGCGAGTAGCCGTAGAGCGTCCAGACCACGCCGACCATGGAGACGATCGCGAACACCTGGGTCAGGATGGAGGCCATGTTCTTGGTGCGGACGAGACCGCCGTAAAACAGAGCGAGGCCGGGAATCGACATCATCAGAACGAGCGCGCTGGATACGAGCATCCATGCGGTATCGCCCTTGTTGGGAACGGCGGCGGCAGGTGCCGCGGCCGCGGCTGCATCAGCCGCCGGCGCTGCGGCGGGCGCCGCATTCTGCGCGAGTGCGGCATCGACGAAGCCTACGGCGCAGAGCGCTCCGAGTGCGAGGACTGCCCATCCCATGCTGGTTGGACGTTTGAACGTCATCTGTTTAACTCCTGATTGGTAAGTTGGGTGAGCGCGAAATCAGAGTGCCGCGGCATCGGCCTCGCCGGTGCGAATGCGAACCGCATGGTCAAGGTTGATGACGAAGATCTTGCCGTCGCCGATCTGTCCGGTTTTCGCGGCAGATGTGATGGCGTCGATGGTCTTGTCGACCTGGTCCGAGGCGACAGCGACCTCGATCTTGATCTTGGGCAGGAAGCTCACCGCGTATTCAGCACCGCGATAGATTTCCGTATGGCCCTTTTGCCGGCCATATCCCTTGACTTCCGTCACCGTGAGACCGTGAACGCCAATGGCGGTCAGGGCGTCCCGGACTTCTTCGAGCTTGAATGGCTTGATGATCGCCATAACAATTTTCATGGGTCCTATCCCCGCTTGGGCCCGGTCCAGACACGACCGGGCGTATCGACTGAGGTTCACCACGCGGAGAGAGTTCACTACGCGGGCACAGCCGGGACCTTAGAATCAAATGCCGTGCCAGATCGGTCAGGTTCCCTAACGGACTATGAACGCGCGCCTTTTCGCGCTTGGCGCGAATCGGTGCCCACTGCGCTATTCGGTCGCGCCCAAAAGCTAATCAGGCCTGATCAAAATAAAGGCATGTCAGACTCCCGACATAATCATGCTCATCGGGAGGGCAGGGAAATGGTACCCCAATGGGGAATTTATTGCAGAGCCTCGCCGTGCTGCGAAATATCGAGGCCTTCCATCTCCTGCTGCAGGGAAACCCGCAGCGGCACGAAGACGCTGACCAGCTTGAGCAGCACATAGGTGACGCCGGCCGACCAGGCCAAGGTGACGGCGACCCCGTAAAGCTGGATCAGCAGCAAATGCGGGTTACCCTCCATTAGGCCCGAGGTCCCGCCGATCGAGGCGGTGGCGAACACCCCGGCCAGCAGAATTCCGGTCATGCCGCCGACCCCGTGGACGCCGAACACGTCGAGCGAATCATCATAGTTGAACCGGCGCTTCACCGAGGTGCAGGCCCAGAAGCAGACCAGCCCGGCGACCACGCCGATGACAATGCCGTGCCAAGGCGCAACGAACCCGGATGCCGGCGTGATCGTTCCAAGACCGGCAACGGCGCCGGAAATCATGCCGAGCACCGATGGCTTGCGCTGGATCGACCATTCAACCGCGCCCCAGGTCAGCGCGCCGGCGCAGGCGGCAAGATGCGTCGCGGTGATCGCCATCACGGCGCGCGAATTGGCCGCCAGCGCCGATCCGCCGTTGAAGCCGAACCAGCCGACCCACAAAAGGCCGGTGCCGATCACGGCCAGTGACAGATCGAACGGCGACAGATTTTCGGTGCCGTAGCCATGGCGCCGGCCCATCACGATGGCCGCGACCAGGCCGCCGGCGCCGGCCGACAGATGCACAACGAGTCCGCCGGCGAAATCCAGCACACCCGCGGCGCCGAGGAAGCCGCCGCCCCAGACCCAATGGGCCAGCGGGATGTAGACGAACATGAACCAGCCAATGGCAAACAACAGATAGGCCGAAAATCGCATCCGGTCGGCAACCGAGCCCGCCACCAGCGCCACGGTGATGATCGCAAAGGTCATCTGGTAGAGCATGAACAGCACTTCGGGGATCGTCTTCGCCGCGGGATTGACGCCGTCCATGGTCATGCCTGCGAGAAACCAGCGATCGAGCGTGCCGAGCCAGGGACCGTCGCCGACGAATGCCAGCGAATAACCGAACGCCACCCAGAGTATGGAAATAATCGCCACCGCCGCGAGGCTTTGCGCCATGGTCGCCAGCACGTTCTTCTTGCGCACCATGCCGGAATAGAACAGCGCCAGGCCCGGTATCGTCATCATCAGCACCAGCGCCGTCGCAACGATCATCCATGCGGTGTCGGCGGCGTTGATCCCGGTGGTTTGCGCCAAGGCCGGCGTCGCGAACGAGCTCGCAAGACTGATCGGCGCAGCCAGCTTCGCTGCACGAGACGAAAGTGCCCCCATGGTAGTTCCCCAGCAGTGTTTTGGTAGACCGCATCGCCGGCGTCGTTGCCGGATGCGAAGGAAGTGAAGCCAGAGCGTTTTCGAGCGAAGCCTGCCCCGGACTTGATCCGGGGTGGATACCGGTTCGCTAATGAAAACGCGTCAAACGAAAGAGGTAGAGCGTCGGTTCTGATTCGATCAGAACCGGGACCCTAGAGCGCGTCGCTGTCGGTTTCGCCGGTCCGGATGCGCAGCGCGTGATCGATCGGCGTCACGAAGATCTTGCCGTCGCCGATCTGGCCGGTGCGCGCGCTCGAGGTGATGACGTCGACCGCCTTGTCGGCGAGCTCGGACGAAACGGCGATTTCGATTCGAAGCTTGGGCAGGAAATTCACGACATATTCGGCGCCGCGGTAGATTTCGGTATGGCCCTTCTGGCGCCCGTAACCCTTGACCTCGGTGACCGTCATGCCGTGGACGCCGATGGCGGTGAGCGCCTGGCGCACCTCGTCCAGCTTGAAGGGTTTGATGATGGCAACAACGAGCTTCATGGTCAGGCTTTCATTTCTGTCGAATCTGTCGAATTCCGTAGGCGCGCCTAGATTTGCGCCATGCCAACTCTGGCATCTTTTTATGCAAATGGCACAAAAAGTTTGCAGTCCCAACCGAAAAACGATTGCCGGAAATTACCTTCGTTGGATAGCCTCCCTCCTCGCGGGCCCGAATATTTCACCAAAATCCGATTTCATCGCCAGCGGTCCTGTGGCCCACCCGACCGCACCAAGCCCCAAGGGGATAAAATGGCCGACCGAGCCTGGTTTTTTGCGTCCCAAGGACAGCAGCGCGGGCCCTATCCGGAGCCGCAGTTTCGCCAGTTCATCGCCGCCGGGAACATCACCGCGGAGACGCTGGTCTGGACCGAGGGCATGGCGAATTGGCAAAAGGCCGGGGATATTCCCGGCCTTTTTTCTGACGCCCCGGCCGCGCCCGCAACGCCGCGATCCGGCGGCTTCCCCGTAAGCGGCAGCGGCCGCGGCGGCCCGCTTTCGATTGATTTGGGTCTTTGGGATTTCGTCTGGCGCAGTCTGACCGTGTTGCTCGGGCTCGTATTCATCATCCCGACGCCCTGGGTCATCGTGATGTATTGCAGGTGGATCGTCTCCTGCGTGCACGTTCCAGGGCGGCCGCACCTGAGATTCACGGGCCGGCCCGTGACGCTGATGTGGTTTTTCGCGGCTGTGATTTTCATCATCGTAGTGGCTCGCGTCGATGCGCGCCTCGTCAATGCCGTCTCGGGCATCGTTCAGCTGGTTCTCTACTGGCTGCTCATCAGATGGTTCGTCGCCAACATCAGTTCGAACGGACAACCGCTCGGCTTGCGGTTCTCGGGCTCATTCTGGGGATATCTGGGCTGGAACGTCCTGGCCTTCGTTTCCATGATCACCATCATCGGCTGGGCGTGGGTCTACACCGCGCAAATAAGGTGGATGTGCCGTCACGTTGAAGGCACCCGTCGTGAGGTCGTTTTCAACGCGACTGGGCTCGAGGTTTTGTGGCGCTCGGTGGTCACCTTCATCGCTTGCGTATTCATCATCCCGATTCCCTGGGTGATGAGCTGGTTCATCGGATGGCAGGTTTCACAAGTCGAACTGGTCGAGCGATCGGCTGACGCCCACGCCTGAACCTTTTACTTGCGTTGGCGCAGCGAGCCTTCCTGCGCGACGGAAGCGACCAGTGTGCCGTCCTGGGTGAAGATCATGCCGCGCGTCAGGCCGCGGCCTCCTCGCGCGCTCGGAGAATCCTGCGCGTAAAGCAGCCATTCGTCGGCGCGGAACGGCCGGTGAAACCACATCGCATGATCGAGGCTTGCCGGCATCATGCGCTTGTCGAACAGCGTACGGCCGTAACGCGCCATCGCCGCATCCAGCAGCGAGAAATCCGACGCATAGGCCAGCGCGCACATGTGCAGCGCCGGATCGTCGGACAGTTTCGAGGCGGTGCGGATCCAGACATGGATGCGGCCGTCCTCGATCTTCTGGCCGAAATAACGGTTGAGTTCGACCGGGCGCAGTTCGATCGGGCGGTCGGATTCGTAATAGCGGCGGATGAACTCCGGCATCTCGCGGAAGATCGGCTGCTTCGCCACCTCCTCGGCCGTGAGTTTTTCCGGCGGCGGCACGTCGGGCATCTTGTCCTGATGGTCGAACGCGCTTTCCTCATCGACGTGAAACGACACCATGATCGAGAAGATCGCGTTGCCGTGCTGGATCGCGGTGACCCGTCGGGTCGAATAGCTCTTGCCGTCGCGCAGCCGCTCGACCTCGTAGATGATCGGAATCTGCGGGTCGCCGGGCAGGATGAAATAGCAATGCAGCGAATGCGGCAGCCGGCCTTCGACGGTGCGGCACGCCGCGACCATCGCCTGTCCGATCACCTGTCCGCCGAACACCCGCTGCCAACTCGTCTTCGGGCTGTTGCCGCGGAACATGTTCACCTCGATCGGCTCCAGATCGAGAATGGAAATCAGGTCAATCAGGCCTTTGGACATGGAAAGCTTTCTGTTCTGTTCGTCATTCCGGGGCGCGCGCGAGCGCGAACCCGGAATCTCGCCGTTAACATCTCCAGATTCCGGGTTCGAGGCTCCGCCTCGCCCCGGAATGACGGCCCGGACGGTCAATACCCTTGTTTCAGCCCCCTGTTTCGCCCAGCTATAGTCATGTAGCAAGTCCAGTCTATGACCTCGGTGAGTAAGGGTAAGGCATGTCGGCACAGCGAAGCATTGTCATCGGCGGCGGCGCATTTGCAGGGCTGGCGCTGGCCCTCGCGTTGCGCCAGGGGCTTGGCGCCGATATTCCGGTCATCGTCGCCGACCCCGCGCTTTCGATGCGGCCGAGCCGCGATCCGCGCGCGACCGCGATCGTCGCCGCCTGCCGGCGGCTGCTCGATGCCGTTGGCGTCTGGGACCAGGTCGCCCCCGGCGCGCAGCCGATCCTCGACATGGTCATCACCGATTCCAAGCTGGAAGACGCCACCCGCCCGGTGTTCCTGACTTTCGCGGGCCATGTCGAGCCGGGCGAGCCCTTCGCGCACATGGTCGAAAACCGCCAGCTGATCGATGCGCTGGCCGCGCGTGCCGAAGCCGAGGGCATCGATCTGCGCGCCAATGCCGTGACCGATTTCACCGCGCGCCCCGATGGCGTCGATGTGACGCTGGCAGATGGCTCCACGATCGAGGCGAGCCTGTTGGTGGCGGCCGACGGCGCGCGTTCGAAACTGCGCGAGCGCGCCGGTATCGCCACCCACGGCTGGGACTACGATCAGTCCGGCATCGTCGTCACCGTCGGCCACGAGCGCGATCATCAGGGCCGCGCCGAGGAGCATTTCCTTCCCGCCGGCCCTTTCGCGATCCTGCCGCTGACCGGCAAACGATCGTCGCTGGTATGGACCGAGAAGCGCGCCGAGGCGGCGCGCATCGTTGCCCTGAGCGAGGATGAATTTCATGCGGAACTCGAGCAGCGCTTCGGCCTGCATCTCGGCGAGATCAAGGCGCTCGACAAGCCGCGCGCGTTTCCGCTGAGCTATTTCGTGGCGCGCTCGTTCATCGGCGAACGTCTGGCGCTGGTCGGCGACGCCGCGCATGTGATCCATCCGATCGCGGGACAAGGCCTCAACATGGGCCTGAAGGATGTTGCCGCGCTCGCCGAAGTGGTCGTCGACGCCGCGCGGCTCGGCATGGATCTCGGCCAGGCCGACGTGCTCGAGCGCTATCAGCGCTGGCGGCGGTTCGACACCATGGCGATGGGGCTCGCCACCAACTCGCTGAATTTCCTGTTCTCGAACGAATCGAAATTGTTGCGCGCGGTGCGCGATATCGGGCTCGGACTGGTCGATCGCGCGCCGCCGCTGAAGAGCATGTTCATCCGCCAGGCCGCCGGACTTGCCGGCGAGGTGCCGCGGCTGTTGAAGGGCGAGGCGTTGTAGGCGGCCAGAGCATGATTCAACTGATGTTGAATCATGCCCTTCCCCCATCTTCGTGTCAGCGCGCGTTGCTGGCGAGGATGAAGGCCGCGACGGCCTCGACGAGGTCGGGGTCAAGCGCCCGCTCCGGCTGATTGTAGGCGGCCATATCGTCCGCGTCGTCGGTGACATCGACCAGCACGTGGTTCATGCCCTCGCGCCAAAGCGTTTTGGCTGCCGGAGACGCGGCGCCGAGCGCCAGGAAATCCAGCCGCGCGACCTGCCGGTCGCGACCGCCACCGACGATCAGCGTCGGCTGCTCGATCAGCTTTAAGGGAGCGATCGGGTCTTCCGTGAAGGCGGAGGCGATGCCGGGCTGCATCGCCGGCGGGATCAACAGCCCCGACGGCGGCGGATCGACGATCTGGCCGGACATGATATCGTCGATCGCCTTGGCGATCGGCTTGAACATGTCGGGAGCGAGCGCCCTTTCAAGCTGCGCCTTGAGCAGATCGCCCTGGCGCCGCGCGGCAGTGGCCAGCAGGACCAGGCGGTCGACGGGTATGCGCCGCGCAGTCAGGATCGCGACCAGCCCTCCCTCGCTGTGTCCGACCAGAACGACTTTGGAGAATTTCCCGCTGCCGCGCAGATAGTCCACCAGCGCCGCGGCATCATCGACATAGTCCTTGAAACGAAAATCCTGCGGCCGGCCGAATTCCGGTTTCCATCCGCCGGCGCCGCGCTTGTCGTAGCGAAGCGTCGCGATCTTGCGCGCGGCCAGTTGCTCGGCGAGTTTCTTCAATGTCGCGGGCTTGATCTGGGGACCGTTGCCGTCATGGTCGGTCGTGCCCGAACCCGCGATCAACAGCGCGACCGGCGGCTTCTCGGCATCCGGCGGCACCGACAGTACGGCATCGATGGCACCGACGCTGATTTTGGATTCCTCGGCGGATGCGCTCGCGGCCATCCCCAACAGGCCGGTGATGGCCAGCGCGAGAGCGATCGTCCCGGCGCGCATGCGCTACTCGATCTTCCGCGCCTCTTCCGGCAGCATGATCGGAATGCCGTCACGGATCGGGTAAGCGAGTTTCGCCGAACGCGAGACGAGCTCCTGCCGCGCCGCGTCGTATTCAAGCGGCCCCTTGGTCAGCGGACAGACCAGGATCTCCAGCAATTTGGGATCGACGGTGCCTTCAAGGCGTTCGGGCGTTGAACTCATGTTGTTGTCTCCGGCTTGGTATCGGCTCTGGATTTTTTTGACGCGTTTTCCTTGCGCGAACCGGTATCCACTTCGCTCGAAAACGCTATACCATATTCTATCCGTTGGAACGCGCGGATGGCGGCCTATCGCGAGGCGATCTGCAAGAGTTCGTCGAGCACCGCCTGCTGCCGCTCCCGCGGCAGGGGCTTGTCCGACAGCGCAAAGCCGACAAACGCCCAATAGAGGATCTGGGCGCGGGAGCGCGCCGCTTTCGGCGCAAGTCCGGAGGCCCTGAGCAGTCTTTCCACATAACTCACCCGGCGGCGGTCGATCGCCTGCACCGCGCGGCGCGCGACCGGATCGTGCGTGGCCCAGATGCGGACCGCGTTTTCCAGCGAAAGCTTTCCGCCGAAGGCCTGGCGCAGCAGAAGCTGCAACGGGTTGTCGGTGCCGGAGGCGGCCTCGAGATTGGCGATGATCTCTTCCGCGGCGACCTCGCGCCAATGCTTCAGGATCGCCGCATGGAACGCGCCGATATCGGCGAAATGCCAGTAGAAGCTGCCGCGCGACACCCCCATCGCTTTCGCCAGCGGCTCGGCCTTCAGCGCGGTAAAGCCGCGCTCGGCGAGTACCTTGAGGCCCTCGTCGAGCCAGTCCTTCGCGGAAAGTTGATCGGTCATGGCGGTCCCTGCGACGTCAATCCATACACCACTGTATTGACAGCCGCCAGCGTTCGGCCTATCGACCATACAGTACTGTATGGAGACCGGTCCAATGCGCGATCTCTTGTTGCAATGTTCAGGCGTGGCCGCGATCGCGGCCGCACTGATCCACGGCGTACTCGGCGAAACCAAGGTGATGCCCCGCGTCACCATCGAGCCGGCGCGCCTGCGGACCCTGATCCGGCTGGTGTGGCAGGCCGGCACGGTGGCCTGGATCGGCGGCGGCGTGCTTCTGATCGCCGCACCCTGGATGGCGTCGGAGCCGGCGCGGCACTGGATCGTCGCGACCATGGCCTGCGTGTTCGCATTCGCGGCGCTCGCCAATGCCCTCGCCACGCGCGGCCGGCACTTCGGCTGGCTGGCGCTTGGCGCCGTGGTCGCGCTGGCGGTCGCGGGGTACTGAAGCATGATCCGGAAAAGGGGGAACCGGTTTTCCGAAAAGATCATGCGCAACCAAAGCGACGATATCGCTCGCCTTTGATCCAGCACAACACCTTAGAATGCCTCTAGTTTAGAGGGAGTCTCTTTGCCCGTCCGGCGCCGAGACGCTAGCTGTGGGCATCGATCGGAGATGCGGGTGGTGCGTAAGGGGATGCGAGGGGCGATTCTATCCGGGGGTTTCAAGGCGATTGCGTTCTGCGCGTCGGCGTGCCTGTTGCAGGGCAACGCAGCGCACGCCGAGGACGCCAGTTCCTGGCGCGAGTTGGAGACCAAATATATTTTCGGCTTTACCACTGGCTCCGGCATCGGCCTGGAGGGCGAGAAGGAATTTACCGTCGACACGATCGGCCGGTTCGGTAAGCGCGATGGTCATTACGCCGCGACCGAGACCAAGTACGAATTCGAATTCACGCCGTCGCAATTCGTCCAGATCGAATTCGGTGCGCTCGGGTCGACCCACAATATCGGTGCAATGACCGATCTCGATGGCCGCAACCAGGCAGCCTTCGCCGGCGGATTTGCCGAATTCCGCTATCTCGCGCTCGAGCGCACCTCGAACAATCCGCTGTCGGTCACCGTTGCGTTGGAACCCAATGTGCGGCTGATCGACGAGACCAGCGGCGAGCACGTGCAAAACTACGAATTCGAAACCACCATCAACGCCGACCTCGAACTGGTGAGGAACCGGCTCTACGCCGGGTTCAACCTGCTCTACGAGCCCGAGGTGACGAAGACCTTGTTTGACGAAACTCAGCGCGAGGCCACGTTCGGCGGCTCGGCGGCGCTGTCGGTCAGGGTGCTCTCTAACGTGGTGCTCGGTGGCGAGGTCTGGTATCTCCGGCATTACGATGCGATCGGCTTGACGGCCTTCACCGGCGACGCCGTCCTGCTCGGGCCATCGCTCTATATCCAGTTCACGCCGAAAATGTTCATGACTGCGGCCTGGAACGAACAGGTCTGGGGCCGCGAGATCGGCAATCGCGCTTCGCTCAATCTGGCGGAGTTCCAGCGCCATCGCGCCCGGCTGAAATTCGCCTGGGAATTTTGATTTTCGTCAACACCGGAAGGGATGACGGGTGACTGCCGTGCCGATGATGAAAAGACTGACCTTGGCCGCATTCTGCGCGCTCGCGACGTTGCAGGCGGCGCCATTGCAGGCGCAGCAGGCGACCGAGATCCGGCTGACCTATTCCAAAGGCCAGTTCCAGCCGAGCGAGGTCAGCGCGCCGGCCGACAAACCGATCTCGTTCCGGGTGAAGAACCTCGACGCCAAGGCCATGGAGTTCGAGAGCACGTCGCTGCGGGTCGAAAAGGTGGTTGCCGCGGGCAGCGAAGGTGTCATCAATGTCCGGGCGCTCAAGCCCGGGCGTTATGAATTCTACGACGACTTCAACGACAAGGCGCGCGGCGCCCTGACCGTGCAATAGGTGGATTTTCCGTGCTTGCCGCTCTCATTATCGTCTTCCGCGAGGTGTTCGAAGCCGGATTGATCGTCGGCATCGTGCTCGCGGTCACCGGCTCGGTCCCGCACCGCAATCGCTGGATCGGCGGCGGGGTGCTGGCGGGGGCGCTTGCGGCCTGCATCGTCGCGGCCTTTACCGGCGCGTTGTCGCAGCTCTTTGCCGGCATGGGGCAGGAACTGTTCAACGCCGCCATTCTGGGCGTCGCCGTGGTGATGCTGACCTGGCACAATGTCTGGATGGCGCATCATGGCAGGGAAATGGCCGGCGAACTGCGCGCCGCCGGCCAGGCTGTCGTGGATGGCAGCAAGTCTTTGCTGGCGCTCGCGGTGGTGGTCGGCGTTGCCGTCCTGCGCGAAGGCAGCGAGGTCGCGCTGTTTCTCTATGGCGTCGCCGCCTCCGACGGCGGGTCGGGCTTCAGCCTTGCGATCGGCGGGCTGATCGGTCTGGCGCTGGGCGTCGGCGTTTGCCTGTTGACCTATTTCGGCCTGATGCGGATTCCGCCGCGGGCGCTGTTTGCGACCACCACCGCCTTGATCACGTTGCTCGCGGCCGGCATGGCGACGCAGGCGGTGGCCTTCCTCGAGCGGGCCGGCTGGCTCACCTCGCTCGACACAGTGGTCTGGGACACCGGCTGGCTGCTTCCGGAGAACGGTATCGGCGGCCGCACCTTGCATACGCTGATCGGTTACACTGATCAGCCGACCGAAATGCAGCTTGTCGTCTATGTTGCGGTGCTCCTGGTGACGTTCCTGCTGATGCGACTGACCGGATCGCAGCCAACGGATCGCGGCGTCTCGGCCATGCCGAAGGGCGCCGCGTAATCTCGTCGAGCCTTCCATCCAGTTGTCGGCAGCGCATGCCCGCTACTGCAGCGGCGGATCCCCGCTGGTGCGCTTCTTGGCGAGATCCATCTCGGTGACCGCGACCAGGATCTCCGCGCGGGTCTTGAGGTCTGGCGCTTCCAGCATGGCCTGCTTTTCCGGCGGGCCGTAGGGCGACATCATCGCCAGCGCGTTGACCAGGGCCTCGTTGGGCGCGCTCTCGACGCCTTCCCAGTCGACCTTGAGATTGTTGGCCTTGAGAAAGTCCGTCAGCACCGCCAGCAGCGCCTCGCGGTCGACCGCTTCCTCGCCCTTGCGCGCGGTGAAATCGTCGATGAAGGAAAAAAAATCCACCTTGCATTGCCGGTACGCCGTCAGCACGGTCATTTCCTCGATCACCTTGAAGCGCGCGATGCCGGTGAGTTCGAGGATGTAGCGGCCGTCGCCGGATTCGGCGAGCTGGGTGATGCGTCCGACGCAGCCGACGCGAAACAGTCTTGGCCTGGCCTCGTCTTGCGTATGGGAAACGTCGGGCTGGATCATCCCGATCAGCCGATGGCCGTCGCGGAAAGCGTCGTCCACCATCGCCAGATAGCGCGGCTCGAAGATGTTGAGCGGCATCTGGCCGCGCGGCAGCAACAGCGCCCCGGGCAGCGGAAACACCGGGATCACCTCGGGAAGGTCGCCGGGCCCGCGATATTCGGCATTGATCGGCATCGGCGGTCCGGACGGTTCGCTGGTTTAAGTTTTTAGTTTGGCGCGTATTCGAATCGCAAAACCGGTGTCCACTTTTGCGGAATACGCGCTATGAAAACAGAATGGTCGACAGCCGCTTTCGTCCCTCGACGGTGGCTTCGTCGTTCGCCCCCCACGCCTCGAAGAACTGCACCAGTTGCTTGCGGGCGCCGTCCTCGTTCCATTTGCGGTCGCGCTTGACGATCTCGAGCAGCGCCTGCGTGGCTTCAGCGCGCTTGCCGGAGGCGTTGAGCGCGGTCGCCAGGTCGAACCGCGCCTGATGATCGAGCGGGTTTGCGGCGACTTTCTGTTCAAGCTCGGTGACCGGGCCGACCGACTTGGCCTGCTCGGCGAGATCGAGCGAGGCCTGCACGGCCTTGACCGCCGCATCGTTGCGTTTGGATTCCGGCACCATGGCCAGCGTCTGCGTGGCCTGTTCGATCGCGCCGGTCGCCACGTAGCATTTCGCCAGTCCCGCGAGCGCCGCGATATTGGTGGCGTCGGTTGCCAGCACCTCGGCATAGATCTGCGCGGCGGTGGCGGCATCGCCTTCGGCCAGAACGGCTTCCGCCTCTTTGAGGACTTCCGCGGTATTGGGCTCGCCCGGCATGCCCGCGGTCAGCTTGTTGATGAAGGCGGTGACCTGGCTCTCAGGCACCGCGCCCATGAACCCGTCTGCTGGCCGGCCGTCCACAAAGGCGATCACGGCCGGGATCGACTGGATTCCCATCTGGCCCGGGATCTGCGGATGGTCGTCGATGTTCATCTTGACCAGCTTGACCTTGCCCTGGGCGGCGCGGACCGCTTTTTCCAGGATCGGCGTCAACTGGCGGCAGGGGCCGCACCACTCCGCCCAGAAATCGATCAGCACCGGCTGACGCTTCGATTCCTCGATGACGTCCTTCACGAAGGCCTGGGTGGTCGTTTCCTTGATCAGATCGGGCGTCGGTCCGCTGCCCTGCTCTACTATCGTCACGGGAATCCTCGCCTGATGTCCTAAAGGATGGGGCCGTTCTAGCACGCCCGCCCCCGGGGCGGTTCAGAAGTCTTCTTACCCAGATGGCGGTTTGGGGGGAAATTTCAATCGGCTCGGGGGGCGGCAACGGCCTCGGAAATCGGGTGGCTGGCTCGGCAGTGCCGGCCCATGATCCCTGGCGACCGGGTCCCCAGCGAAGGAATAGCGAAATGGCCAAGGCCTGTTACAGCACCGTATTCGAGCAGCCCGCTGCCGAGGTCTGGAAAATCGTTCGCGATTTCAACAACTATCCGGTCTGGGTCGGCGGCGCCGGCGAGAGCCGGATCGAGGATGGCAAGAGCGGCGATACCGTGGGCGCCGTCAGAAGCGTGCTCTATCACGGGCGGCAGATCCGGCAGCGCCTGCTGGCGCAGTCCGATGTCGAGCGGTCGCAAACGTACGAATTCTGCGGCCCGCCGTCGCTGCCGGTGACCGATTTTCGGGCCACTTTGCGTGTCACGCCCGTGGTGGATGGCGACCGGGCCTTCGTCGAATGGTGGGCGACCTTCGATTGCGAGCCCGACCGCCGCGATGAACTGACCGGGACGCTCCGGGACTGGTTCGGGAAATGGCTCGAATCGCCGCGTGCCACCCTGGCCCGCCCGACCGGGTTCCCGGTGGAACATGCCGAAATCGGGCTTTAGCGGCCATATCGGTTCCTTTCGGACGGATTCGGGCGACCGATGGGTCTGCGTCGGCTGTTGCATTCGCGGGCGGCATTTGGCATAGCTCTGCCCGTTGCCGGCGCGCGCGCCGCCAATCTATCGGATGCGGGTGTAGCTCAGTGGTAGAGCACGACCTTGCCAAGGTCGGGGTCGAGGGTTCGAGCCCCTTCGCCCGCTCCAGATTTCTTTCGGGATTGGCAGAGTTTGACGAAGGCCCGCTGCCAAGCGGGCTTTTCGTTTTGGGCAATCGCTGCGGGATCTCGATCAGACGCTTCGCATCGTTGGTCGCGATATGACGGGAGAACCCGGCGAGGTTTTGGAGGGCCTCGTAAGTGCAAAAGTCTTTATGCACGCTGATGCCTTTTGAAACTCCGCCGTCATCGACGGGCACGTGGCCGCCACCAATACCGCAGCGCAACCCAACCGAAAGCAAAAATCGCTTCGAATAAAACCAGCTCGAAGAAATTCTTCTTACCGGCTCAAAGCCCGACCACGACCATCGCAGCGCTTCTCAGTCGCAACGGATGTGATAGCATTCATCCGTCTGAACCACCTCACAGCAGACCAAAACGGCGTCTCTCATGGGGCGTTGAAAATAAGTAACAGGGGCAGCCGCTTGGCTGCATAGGGAGTGACGCGATGAAATCGGCCTTCAATCGATCCATTCTTGCGCTCGCAGCGGTCGTCGTTGTCGCGG
The DNA here is from genome assembly GCA_041490045.1 of Bradyrhizobium sp. GTDB lineage: Bacteria > Pseudomonadota > Alphaproteobacteria > Rhizobiales > Xanthobacteraceae > Bradyrhizobium. Next base: position 20,838 of record JBGPSI010000002.1, on the reverse strand, counting down.
GGGCCAGCCAGGCCAACGCACAGCAAAAACCGCTCCATTCTTATCAATCCGGAACCAAGGAATTCTGGACGCATCCGCCGGATGACTGGTTCCTCGGCGACGAGACCGAAGCCCAAAAGGGCCTCGCGCCGCCGTCAGGTCCGCCGACCGGCGCATCGGAAGCCGAACTCGCGGCGATGATGAAAAAGATAAAACTGCCGCCGGGCTTCAAGATCGAAGTCTACGCGCCGGGCGTGCTGGCTGCGCGGCAGATGGCCTGGGGCGACAAGGGAACGCTGTTCGTCGGCTCCTTCGGCCTCGGCAACGTCTACGCCATCAAGGACAATGGCGGAAAGAAAGAGGTCAAGACCATCCTCAAGGGCCTCAACATGCCGACCGGGCTGGCCTTCAGGGACGGCGCGCTCTACGTCATCGCCACCGACAAGCTGATCAAATACGAGAACGCCGAAGCCAATCTCGACAATCTCGGCTCCGGCAAGGTGGTCTATGACGACATGCCGTCCTACGCGGCGCATGGCTGGAAATATCTCGCCGCCGACAAGGACGGCTGGTTCTACATTCCGTTCGGACCTCCCTTCAACATCGGCATTCCGCCGACCAGCGTGGCGCAGATCCGCCGCGTCGATCCCAAGACCGGCAACGCCGAACTGGTGGCGCTCGGCGTCCGCAACAGCGTCGGCGGCGACGTCGATCCGCGCAGCGGCAAGTACTGGTTCACGGAAAACGCGCGCGACTGGATGAGCGACGACATGCCGAGCGACAAGCTCAACATGATCTCGAAGCTGGGCGAGCACTTCGGCTATCCCTACTGCCACCAGGGCGATACGCCGGATCCGAAGTTTGCGATGGGTCACAAGTGCTCGGAATTCACCGCGCCCGTACTCAAGCTCGGCGCGCACGTGGCTCCGCTCGGCATGAAGTTCTATACCGGCGACCAATTCCCCGCCGAGTACAAGAACAACATCCTGATCGCCGAACACGGCTCCTGGAACCGGCATAAATATCAGGGCGGCCGGATCATGCGCGTGATCGTCGGCCCGGACGGCAAGAATCCCAAACAGGAAGTGTTCGCATCCGGCTGGATCGAAGGCGACCAGGGCTATCTCGGCCGGCCCGATGACATCATTCTGGCCAAGGACGGGTCGATCCTCGTTGCCGACGACTGGGCCGGCGCGATCTATCGCATCAGCTATAGCAAGAAGTAAGCTTGAAGCATTCGGGGCTGCGGCCGCTCGGGAACGAGCGGCCGCAGCTTCGCGTTTTATGACCTGCGATCTAATTCAGTCGTCATGCCCGGACCAGATCCGGGCATCCATCATAATGAGAACGTTTTTGAAAGCTCGATTGCCGGCAGCGCAGACGAGTTTGCGCAGCCAACGACTGCGCCTGACACTGACGAGGAAGAGGGATGGTGATGCGGATTGCTTTCATCGGTGCGCTGCTTGTTACGATGGTCTTCGGATCGGCCGCTCACGCCGCCGACGCGGCTGCGGCCAGGGAAAAGGCCGAGACGTGCGTCGGCTGTCATGGCGACAATGGCATTTCGCAGACCGAGAACATTCCCTCGCTGGCGGGCCAGCCTGATCAGTTTCTGCAGTGGCAGCTGGTGTTCTTTCGCGGCGGCTCGCGCAAGAACGACCAGATGCAGCCGATCGCGGAAGCGATCGGCAACGAAGATGTCCGCGCGCTCGGCGCCTATTTCGCCGCGCTGACGCCGCCGAAGGCAACCACGCCGGACGACAATCCCGATCTGTCGAAGAAGGGCGCGCAGGCAGCGGTGGGGCGGCGCTGCGCGTCCTGCCATACCGATACGTTCGCCGGAACGAAGGCGGTGGCACGGCTCGCCGGCCAGCGCGAGGAATATCTGGTCAAGGCGCTGCACGACTACAAAACGGGCGTGCGGACCGGCGGCGCCGGGGCCGCGATGACGGACGTCGCCTATCCCCTCAGCGATGAGGAAATCCAGGCGCTGGCGCATTATCTGGCGCATCTGTAGCGCGAGCGCGGCTCGGCGCTAACCTCGCCCCGCTTGCGGGGAGAGGGAGAAGCGCCGCCGTATCGGCTACTCGCCACTCAAACGGTTCGCGCCCTCACCCCCGCTGGCTCTCATATGCCTTGAGATGCGTGTAGGCGGTGCGCAGTTTCGGCACCGGCACCTTGGCGGCGTCGCCGCGCCGGATGAGATCGCCGATCACGTGATCGGCTTCCACCGGCGCGCCCGCCTTGATGTCGCGGAACATCGATGCGGTCATCGGCGAGCCCTCCGCGGTCAGCATGCCGCGGGTGCGCTCCAGAAACGGCGCGCGGGGCGGATACCCCTCGGCCGCGGCGACCGCGCTGCATTCATCGAGCATGCCCAGGATGAAATCCTTTCCGCCGGGTGCGGCCAGGATATGGCCGACGGAAGCGCGCATCAGGCAGGTCGAGGCCGCCAGCGAGGCGAGGAATACCCACTTCTCCCACATGTCCTGCAGGATGGTCTCGCTGGCGACCGAGCCGATCTTGCCGCTCGCCATCATTTCGGCGATGGCGCGGACCCGGTCCGACATCTTGCCGTCGCGTTCGCCGAAGGTCAGCGACTGCATCGGCTGCAGGTGGATCACCTCGCGTCTGTCGTTGAGTGTCACCGCGATCGCGCAGAGCCCGCCGAGCACGCGGTCGCGCCCGAACTTCCCGTCGAGCAGATCGAGGTGCAGCATGCCGTTGAGCAGCGGGATGATCGAGGTCTGCGGCCCCACCGCCGGGGCAAAGGATTTGATCGCATCGTCGAGATCGAACGCCTTGCAGCTCAGCAGCACGACGTCGAACTTTTCGTTGAGTCTGTCCGCCTGCACCATTGGCGGATTCTTCAGCGTGACGTCGCCGTTGGGGCTTTTGATCACGAGGCCGGCGGCCGCGAGTTCGGCGGCGCGCCGCGGGCGGACCAGGAAGGTCACGTCATTGCCGGCCTGGAGCAGTCTGCCACCGAAATATCCGCCGATGGCGCCGGCGCCGACCACGAGAACACGCATTCTCTATCTCCTTTTTATTCTTGTTGGCGACCTCATCCTGAGGAGCGGCGCCTTCGCCGCGTCTCGAAGAGTGGGAAATGCATTGTGGCCTTATGGTTCGAGGCGGCGCAAGCGCCTCCTCTCCATGAAGAGAGGCAGCAGATGCTACCACTTTTCTCCGAACGGGCGGATTTCCAGTTCAAACGTCCAGGCGCTGCGCGGCTGCTGATAGAATTGCCAGTAGGAGGCCGCGACCGATGCCGGCGGCATCAGCAGGTCCGGATTGTCGAGTGCTTCCTTGCCCCACAGCTTTTCCCGCCGTTCCCTGACCCAGGCGGTATCGACGCCGGAATCGATGATCAGATGCGCGACGTGGATGTTTTTCGGCCCGAGCTCCCGCGCCATCGCCTGCGCCACGGCGCGCAGGCCGAATTTGGCGCTGGCGAACGCCGCAAAGCCGCTGCCGCCGCGCAGGGAAGCGGTGGCGCCGGTGAAGAAGATGTTGCCCTTGCCGTGCGGCAGCATCAGCCGCGCGGATTCGCGGCCCGCGAGGAAGCCGGCCCAGCAGGCCATCTCCCACACCTTGCGGAACACGCGGTCGGTGGTCTCCAGGATCGGGAAATTGACGTTGGCGCCGACGTTGAAGATGCAGACTTCGAGCGGGGCGTGCTTGTCGGCCTCGTTGAGGAAGGCCGCGATTTCGTCCTCCTTCCGCGCGTCCAGCGAGCGTCCGAAAATCGTTCCGCCGGAGGCCTCGACCTCCTTCACCAGCGGCTCGAGTTTTTCGCCGTTGCGCCGGCCGGCAAACACGGTAAATCCCTCGGCGGCGAATTTCTTGGCGATTTCGGCCCCGATATAGTCGCCGGCGCCTATCACGGCACAGGTGGCGTTGCGTTTTTCCATTGCACGTACTCCATGCCCCGTCATTGCGAGGAGCGAAGCGACGAAGCAATCCAGCCTCCGATCGGCGAGAATGGATTGCTTCGCTTCGCTCGCAATGACGATGCGGCTATTTCCCGGTAATCATTTCCTCGACCTCGCGCAGCTGCTCCTTGCCGAAGAACATTTCCTTGCCGACGAAGAAGGTCGGCGAGCCGAACGCGCCGCGCTCCACCGCCTGTTGCGTGTTCTCGATCAGCTTGGCCTTGACCTCGGGCTCCTGCGCGCGGGCGAACAGTTTTGCGGCATCGAGGCCGGAGGCGGTCAGGGCTTTCGCCGCCACTTCGGGATCGTCCATTTTCTTCGGCTCGACCCACATGTGGTGAAACGCCGCCTCGACATATTTCTCGAATACGCCTTCCTGTTGAGCGGCGACGGCGGCGCGCATCAGATTGAGGGTGTTGACCGGGAAGAACGGGTTCATCGTGTAGGGCTTGACCCCGAAACGCCTGACGAAACGCTCGGTCTCCAGCGCATGGAACTCGCGTTTGTTCCTGATGCCGGCCAGCGTCTCGGCAGGCGACTTGTTGTTGGTGGCCTTGAAGATGCCGCCGAGCAGGATCGGCACATATTCGAATTTCGCGCCGGTGCGTTTTTCGATCGCCGGGATCGCCTCGTGACTGAGGAAGGCATTGGGGCTGCCGAAATCGAACATGAATTGCGGGGCGGCTGGATTCACGGCGGTCTCCCTGATGTGGCGGTTCTTATATGATCCCTATCATTTAAACCAGCCTAGCCGTTCACATCCGCGCGATCAACCGGCAACGCCCGCGGGCGAGACCTGTTGTTCGAACGCCGCCGCGGCAAGCCGGCGGGCGTGGTCGCGCACGTCGGCCGGCCAGGCCGCCGTCCAGGCCTGAAAGCGCTCGGCGTCGCCCGCGAACAGCGCGCGCGCCACTTCCTCGTAATGTGGCTTGTTCTCGCCTATCGCCGCGATGAAACGATAGGCCGCTTCCCTCGCCTGCCTGATCCGGTCCTTGTCCTTGTTGGCACGCCTCGCCTCGTCGACCAGCCGGCGCAGCGCCACCGAGGCGCCGCCCGATTGCTGCGCCAGCCATTCCCAGTGCCGCGGCAGCAAGGTGACCTCGCGCGCGACCACGCCGAGTTTCGGCCGGCCGGGACCGCGCGGCGCAGCGACGACGGCGTCTTCCGGTGCGACGGAGGCGTCAGGGTCGGGCAATCGCGCCAGCACGTCGTCGACCGAACCGCGGAAATCGATGTCGATCGGACCGCTTGCGCTGTCGAAGACGAGAACGGAAGCATCCTTGCGCCGCTCGAGCGTTTCCTTGGCCGCGCGGGCCACCTTGCGGAGATCGCCAGCAGCGATGCAGCGGTCGCCCTCGAAGGCGAGGTAGGGAATGTCGGAGGCCGGGCTCATGAAAACGCTCCAATTTTCGAATGAATTATCCGGGTAAATTAGGATTGTCAATAAGCTCCGGGTAATATCGGCTCGGCTCGGGCATCTCGACTTTCCTGCGGCCCGCTGGCACCACCGAGCGCGGCGCCGAGGCGCTCGCACCTTCCGGGGAATCGCCATGCTCACTGTCCATCATCTCAACAATTCCCGCTCGCAGCGTGTGCTGTGGCTCCTGGAGGAGCTCGGCGTGCCCTACGAGATCGTTCGCTACCAGCGGCAGCCCGACATGCGCGCGCCGGCCGAGCTGCGCGCGATCCATCCGCTCGGCAAATCGCCCGTCATCACCGATGCCGGCAACACCATCGCCGAATCAGGGGCGATCGCCGAATACATCCTCGACACCTATGGCGAGGGCCGCCTGATCCCGCCGCCGAAAACCCCGGAGCGGCTGCGCTATACCTATTGGCTGCATTACGCCGAAGGCTCGGCGATGCCCCCGCTGTTGCTCAAACTGTTGTTCACGCTAATGCCGAAGCGCGCGCCGGCATTGCTGCGTCCTCTGGTGCGCAAGGTGTCCAACCAGGCGCTGACGGCGCTGGTCAATCCGCAGCTCAGGCAGCACATGGCCTTCTGGGAGGGCGAACTCGGCAAAAGCGAATGGTTCGCCGGCAATGAATTCACCGCCGCCGACATCCAGATGAGCTTTCCGCTCGAAGCCGCCGCCGCGCGCGGTGGGCTCGATCAGGGCCACCCCAAGGCGATGGCGTTCCTGGATCGCATTCATGCCCGCCCGGCTTACAAGCGGGCGCTGGAGAAGGGCGGACCTTACATGGTCGGGCGCTGACGGCTGAATTCAGTCTTTTTTACCCGGGTATAATTGACGCGCCTGTTGTTTTCCGCTACTTCGGCCCGATCCAACGGATCCGGTCCCGGGAGCGGCGCATGAAAATCGACGACAGGAAGGCGGCCGTTGCCGCCTACAAGAAGCGCAAGAGCGCCGCAGGCATCTATGCGGTCCGCTGCGCCCCTACCGGTCAGGCCTGGATCGGCCAGACGCTCAATCTCGACACGATCCAGAACCGGATCTGGTTCTCGCTCCGCGCCGGCGGCCATTCCAACCGCGAGCTGCAGAGCGCGTGGGCAGCGCATGGCGCCGTTGCCTTCACCTTCGAGCCGCTCGAGCAGCTGGAGGACGAGGAACTGGCGTATGTCAGGGATAATCTGTTGAAGGAGCGCGTCGTCCACTGGCGATCAGCGCTGAACGGATCGGTGATCTAGGGTTTCCGCGCTTCACGGTTGCGTCGCCGCGATCACTTCCTTGACGAGCCGGCCGAGCCCACGAATGTCGCCGGTGGGGTCGACGGAATCGCCGAGCCGCACCACCACCATATGCTGCGACGGAAGGATCACGATACGCTGGCCGAGATCGCCGGAGGCAAAGAAAGCGTCGCGGGGAATCCCGAGCCTGACGCGTCCTTTGGCGTTCGGGTGTTCGCTGCGGTTGGTCCAGAAGCCGGCGCCGTAGTCGGTATCGAGCGTGGCGGAGGCTGAAAAGCCCACCCAGTCGTCCTGCAGAATGCGATGGCCGGCGATCTCGCCGTCGTTGAGATAGAGCAGTCCGAATCGCGCCCAGTCTCTGGCGCTCGCCAGCATGTAGGTCGATCCCTGCAGCGTGCCGGCGCCGTCGAATTCCAGCGTCACGCTGCGCATCCCCAGCGGGTTGAACAGTTCGCGCCAGGCGAACGCCAGCGTCTTCTCCGGCCCGCCGACGGCGTCGCGGATGATCCGCGCCAACAGCTCCGTGGTCGGGCTCGAATACGCCCAGCGCTTGCCGGGCGGCGCGATCATCGCGGCCTTCACCGCGAAGCCGGCCATGTCGTTGTGCAAATAGAGCATCTGGCTGGCGGGATCGAATCCGCTGTTGGTTTCATCCAGCGCCAGTCCCGTGGTCATTCGCATCAACTGCTCGACTTCGATTTCGTGACGCGCGTCGGAGGGCGCGCGCCATTCCGGAATCGGGGCCGGCATCGACGGGGTGACGATGCCTTGTACCGTCAGGATGCCCATCAGCGCGTTGATGACCGATTTTGTCATGGAGAAGCCGAGCAGCGGTGTATCTACGCCGATACCGTCGGCGTATCGTTCGGCGATCACGCTGCCGTCGCGCACCACGACGACCGCCTTGGTCCGCCGGAACGGCGGCACCGGGGGCTCCTCGAAGGCGTGATCGAGCGCGGCCTTGAGTTTCGGGTCGGCCGGCTCGACCGGGGCCGGACCCGCAATCTCCCCAAGCAGGGGTGGCGCCTTTGGGGTCTTCAAGGCGGCGATGTCGCTCCGCAAGATATACGGCTCGCTCGATCCGTGGATCAGCACGCAGCCGAGCCCGTCGTGGAATGCCGCATGGCTCCCGAACAACCCTGCCAGCGACGCATCGACGGTTCGGCCGGTGCGGTCGAGCCGATAGTTCAGGCCCCAGCGCAACCGGCTTATGCCGGCGCGATCGATGGTTTCGGAAAACACCGTCTGCGGATCGAGCCCCGAGACGAAGCTCTTCGAGCAGACATTGTGGGCGACGACGCCGGTCGCCACGCGGATGGCGCGATCCGGGCGATAGACGACGGCCAACGCCACGAGCACGACCGGGATCAGCAAACAAGCGATCAGCCTTCGCAAAACCACGCCGCTCCCCCCTCCCGGTCCGGCGAATTTCTATAGCGTTTTCGAGCGAAGTGGATACCGGTTTGCGTGAAGAAAACGCGTCAAAAAAAGATTGATCTAGCGCGACTTCTGCACCTCGCCAACGGAAGGCAGCGCCATCACGGTCACGCCGGGGGGCGGTACATCGTCATCGGGCACAAAGAAATCCGACATCAGCGCGACCTTCGCATCGACGCGGTAAGGCTCGAAGTCGCGCACGCCGCTTTCGTATAGCACCTTGTCGTCGATGCAGAATTGTCCGGTGAATTCGCGCGAGGGTTTGGTGAAGATCACATGGGTGGCGTCACCCATGATTTCCGGCGTGCGGCTGGCGCGCATCATGGCGTCTCCGCCCAAGAGATTGCCGACCGCGGCGGTAGCGATGGTGGTGCGCGGCCACAGCGCGTTGACCGCGATGCCGGCGGCTTTCTGTTCGGCGGACAGGCCCAGCACGCACAGGCTCATGCCGAATTTCGCCAGCGTGTAGGCGGTGGAATGCTCGAACCATTTCGCCTTGATGTCGAGCGGCGGCGACAGCATCAGGATGTGCGGATTTTCCGCCTTCTTCAGATGCGGGATGCAGTATTTCGACACCATGAAGGTGCCGCGGGTATTGATGCCCATCATCAGGTCGAACCGCTTCATGTCGGTCGCCTGCGAGTTGGTCAGGCTGATGGCGCTGGCGTTGTTGACGCAGATATCGATGCCGCCGAACTCCGCCACGGTCTTGTCGATCGCGTCGATCACCTGGGACTCCTCGCGGATGTCGCACAGGATCGGCAGCGCCTTACCACCGGCGGCGCGGATCTCGTCGGCGGCGGTGTAGATGGTGCCCTTCAGTTTCGGATGCGGCTCGGCGGTCTTGGCAGCGATCGCGACATTGGCGCCGTCCCGCGCCGCGCGCAACGCGATCGCAAGCCCGATGCCGCGGCTGCCGCCGGATACGAACAGCGTCTTGCCCTTGAGCGATGTCATCGTTCCTCCCTCGCGGTATTTTCCGCCGATTGTGCTTTTGGACCTATTGTCCCGCCGCCTCCGCGCCACGGGTACGCGGATCGGGGGCGCCGAGCAATCCGTTTGGCGTGACCGCGATCGAATTGGCCGAGGTCTGGCCCATCGGCTCGACCAACAGATGGCCTTTTGCTCGCAGCCCGGCCAGCGTGTCCTCGGCAAAACCGCGCTCGATCCGAACCTCGTCCGGCAGCCACTGGTGGTGCAGCCGCGGCGCATCGACCGCGGCGGCGACATCCATATGGTAGTCGAGCACATTGACGATCACCTGCAGCACCGTGGAGATGATGCGGCTGCCGCCCGGCGATCCCGTCACCAGCACAGGCTTGTCGTCCTTCAGCACGATGGTCGGCGACATCGACGACAGCGGTCGCTTGCCGGGCCCAGGCAGATTGGCCTCGAACCCGACGAGGCCGAACGCGTTGGAGGCGCCGGGCGCCGCGGTGAAATCGTCGAGCTCGTTGTTGAGCATCACGCCGGTGCCTTCGGCGACCAGGCCGACGCCGTAAGGGAAATTCAGGGTATAGGTGTTGCTGACCGCATTGCCCAGACTGTCGACCACCGAGAAATGCGTTGTGTTGCTGCCTTCGCGCGGCGGCAGCGCCGATAGCGCATCGGTCCACGGCGTCGCGCGCTCGAGATCGATCGAGGCGCGCTGCTTGGCCGCGTATTCCTTCGAAGTCAGCGCCAGGACCGGCGCACTGACAAAGGAGGGATCGCCGAGATAGCGCGCGCGATCGGCATAGGCGCGCTTCATCGCCTCGATCAAAACGTGCAACTCCGGCGCCGAGCCCTGCTTCATGTCGGAAAGCGGAAAGCCCTCGAGGATGTTCAGCATCTCCAAAAGCACCACGCCGCCGGACGAGGACAGCGGCATCGAGACGATGTCATAGCCGCGATAGCTCCCGCGTACCGGCGCCCGGATCACGGCGGCATAGGATTTGAGGTCCTCGGCCGTCATGATGCCGCCGGCATCGCGGACCGCCTTTGCCAGCTTTTCAGCGACCGGGCCTTGATAAAATCCGCGCGGCCCCTGTTCGGCAATCGCCGACAGCGTTGCCGCGAGATCGCTCTGCACGAGGATATCGCCCTCATGCAACGGCCCGCCATCCGCGCGGGAAAAGATTTTCGCCGAAGCCGGCCAGCGCGCCAGCCGCCGGTAGATTCCGGGCAGAGTGTCCGCCATGTCGTCTTCGAGGGGAAGGCCGTTGCGCGCCGCCTCGATCGCCGGCTGCAGCAATTCGGCGAGCGTGAATTTGCCCGAACCATATTTCTCCAGCGCCAGCGCGAGCCCGGCGACGGTGCCGGGAACGCCGATGCCGAGCGCGGAGTCGCGCGATTTTGCGATATCGGGCTTGCCGTCGGCCCCCAGAAAAATGTCGGGCGTGGTCGCGCCAGGGGCGGTTTCGCGATAATCGATGGCGATATCCTCGTGGCGATCGGCCGAGTGAATCACCATGAAGCCGCCGCCGCCGATGTTTCCTGCGCGCGGATAGGTCACGGCCATTGCAAAACCGGTGGCCACCGCCGCATCGACCGCGTTGCCGCCACGCCGCAGCACGTCGGCACCGATCCGCGCCGCGATCTTTTCCTGCGCGACCACCATGCCGTGTTCGGCGGCGACGGCATGAATAGAATCGGCGGCCGGCGGCGTGTAGATGCCGCGGCGCTCCTGCGCGGCGGCGGGCAGGCAAGAGGCGACAATGAGCAGGATCGCCGCAACAATCCAGCGCCGTTCAGGTCCAAATAAAGCCATCAAAATTCCGCCGCCGATTAGAGCCAATATGGCGCCAGCAAATTTGCAAGGCCGTCACAACTCCAAATGCTATATGGGTTCCGATGCAGGAGGCAAAACGCCTCCTCGTGATTGATCAGGGAAATTTTCGGGCATGGCGGTGATTGCTACGGATGCACGCGTTGCTGGCATACAGCAGAAATATCCTCCGCGCGCGGCCGTCATTAGCTGGATTTTCTTTGACTGGGCGGCGCAGCCTTATTTCACGCTGATCACCACCTTTGTGTTCGCGCCCTATTTCGCAACCCATGTCGCTCCCGATGCCGCCAGCGGCCAATCGCTGTGGGGTTTTGCGACCGCGGCAGCAGGATTGCTGATCGCCCTGCTCTCGCCGGTCCTGGGCGCGATCGCGGATGCTTCTGGACGGCGCAAGCCCTGGATCGCGGCGTTCGGCGCCATGCTGGTGATCGGCTCCTCGCTGATGTGGTTCGGCAAGCCAGGTGACCCCAGCGTGATTCCGCCGCTGCTGCTCGCCTATGGGCTTGCGACCATCGGCGCGGAATTTGCCACCGTCTTCAACAATGCGATGATGCCGACGCTGGTGCCGCCGGACCAGATCGGGCGATTGTCCGGCACCGGCTGGGCCACCGGATATATCGGCGGCATCCTGAGCCTCATCCTGGTGCTGGGCTTTCTCGCCGCCAGTCCGGAAACCGGACGCACGCTGTTCGGCCTCATGCCGCTGTTCGGTCTCGATCCCGTCACCCATCAGGGCGACCGCATCTCGGGTCCGCTGACCGGCATCTGGTTCGTCGTCTTCGTGCTGCCGATGTTCCTGCTGACGCCGGACTATCCCGCCAAGCGGCGGATCGGCGAGGCGGTGCGCGAGGGTCTTGGCGAACTGAAGCAGACCCTGGCCGAATTGCCGAAGCAGAAATCGCTTTCCGCGTTTCTGCTCGCCAACATGATCTACACCGACGCGCTGGTGTCGCTGTTCGCTTTCGGCGGCATCTACGCCGCCGGCACGTTTGGCTGGAACACGATCCAGATCGGCACGTTCGGGATCATTCTCGCCATCGCCGGCACGTTCGGGGCGTGGCTCGGCGGCAAGCTCGACGACAAGCTCGGACCGAAACGCGTGATCGCTGGCAGCATGATGCTCCTGCTGTTTGCGATCGTCGCGATCCTGCTTGTGAACAAGGATTCGATTTTTTTCATCAAGGTCGCGCCGCCCGCACCCGGCGGCGCATTGTTCGCAGCAAGCGCCGAGCGCGCCTATCTGCTGCTCGGTTGCCTGATCGGCGCCGCCGGCGGTCCCCTGCAGGCAGCGTCCCGCACGCTCCTGATCCGCATGGCACCGGAAGACCGTGTCGCGCAATATTTTGGATTATTCGCGCTGACGGGGAAGGTCACGTCCTTCGTCGGGCCGCTATTGATCGGCGCAATCACGGCCGTCACCGCGAGCCAGAAGGCGGGCATGGCGGTGCTGGTGCTGTTCTTCGTCGCGGGTTTGGCGCTGCTGGCGCGCGTGAGGGATTAGGCGCCCGGTCTTTCGTCGCTCTGGTAGAGCGTATTCACGGTGATCGCGCCGACGGCGCGCGAGACACAGGGGCAGATCTTGCCGCTCGCCTGTTTCTGGTGATCGCTGAAGAACACGTCGCGATGGTCGATCTTTCCGTCCACGGCGACGACGTCGATCGCGCAGACGCCGCATTCGCCGCGCTGGCAGTCCGACATCACCTCGAAACCGGCCTCGTTGAGCGCGGCCAGCATCGATTTGTTTTCGCCAACCACGATCTCCCGGCCGGAATGATCGATCCGGACCCGAAACGATTCGGTCGGCAACAGGCCGCTCGAGCCGAAGGTTTCGTAGCGCAGATCGGCCGGCGGGCGCCCCGCCGACGCCCAGCTGTGCCGCGCCGCCTCGAGAAGCCGCATCGGGCCGCACAGGATGGCCTGCGAGTCATGGGGCAAACGGCCGAATGTTTCATCGAGATCGATCCGGTTGTCCTCATCGCTGGCGTGAACGATCAGGCGATCGCCGAGCCGTTCTGCGAGCTCATCGACATAGGCGGCATCGCGCCGGGAGCTAACGGCATAGTGCAGCTCCAACCGAGTGTTCCGGCGCATCAACGCGCCGGCAATGCCGACGATCGGCGTAATGCCGATCCCGCCCGCGATCAGGCAACAGGATTTTCGCGTCCAGTCGATTTCGAACAGCGAGGCCGGGGTGGAGACCTCGATGCGCGCGCCTTCCTTCAGCGACCACATATAGCGCGAGCCGCCGCGGCTGTCGGGCGCGCGCCGGACGGCAATCCGATAACCCTCAGCACTGAATTCGCCGACCAGCGAGTAGCTGCGTGTCTCCGGCCGGCCGTCGACCAGCACGCCGACGTTGACGTGGCTGCCGACAGCATAGTTTGCCGAGCTCGTTCCCTCCGGCCGCAGCACGAACTCGCGAATCGCGGGCGCCACGTCGCGGATTGCTTGAACCGTGCAGGTCGTCCATTTCTGCGCAAATCGCATGTTCGAAACCTACTCGGTGACTGGAGAGCCGATCAGCGCCAGCGCCGGCAGCAGATCCAGATGGGTTCGATTGCGCAGCGCCAGCCGCAGGTTTCGGGCGGCAAGGCGTGCATGCTCGCGCATGACCGCCTCCGCCCGCGCGCCTTCGCGGTTCTCGATCGCATCGACCACGATGCGGTGATGGTCCTGTGCGATGATCAGGATCTGATGCGCTTCCGGCAGTACCGATTGCGCCATCACGAAGCCGCTCGGCGAGGCGAACGGCAGCGCGGAGGCGCGGTCGATCTGCCGGATCAGCGGCGGGCTGTGCGACAATTCCGTCAGCAGCGCATGAAAGCGGGCGTTCATCGCAACGTAGGACGAGAACGCTTCCACCGAGACCGGATCCTGCGTGACCAGCTGGTCCAGTTCCGCAAGGCTTTCTTTCAGAGGCTCGAGATCGCGCGCCGACACGCCGCGTTCGGCCGCGAATCGCGCGGCAAGACCTTCGAGCACTCCGCGCAGTTCGATGGAATCGAGGATGTCCCGTTCGCTGAACGCCTTGACCATGAACCCGCCGGACGGAATCGCCTCCAGCAGGCCCTCCTCCTCGAGCCGGACCAGTGCCATGCGCACCGGCGTTCGCGACACGCCCGTGGTTTCGACCGCCCCGAGTTCCGAGATTCGTTCGCCGGGCCGCAGCCGGCCCGAAAGGATGAGGTCGCGCAGCGCGAGCTGGGCGCGCACCGTCTGCGATACCGCGCGGTCGGGGTCGCGTTCGCTCACCGGCTCACTCCGCGGCCTGCAGCACGGAAGACGGATTTTCCCGCGCCACCATGCGATCGATCATGCGCCGCGCCCACATCGCGCCGGCGTCGATGTTGAGATTGTAGAACACGCGATCCGGGTTCTCGTTGATCGCCCGCTGCTGGGCTTCGAGAATGATTTCATCCTCGCCGAAGATGCCGGCGACACCTTCGCGGATTTGCGTGGTGATCTTCTGTTCGGTCAGCCGATAGTTGCGCACGAAGGCCCAGAAATAGTGACACGTGGTTTCGGTTTCCGGCGTCATGGTGTTGAGCACGTAGCCGTTGACGCCCTGAGAACGGTCGCCTTCCGGCGCGCCGGTGCCGGCCGGCGCTACCCCGACATCGATGGTGACGGTGCCGGGTGCCTCGAAGCGAATGATCTGCCAGCGGTCGACCGGTCCGGGCTTCTGCAGCTGCGCGGCCCAGAACGGCGGCGCCTCGATGCCGCGCATCCAGCGCGTCACGGTGACGGTCTTGTCGCCATGGGTCACGTCGAACGGCGCCTCTGCGACGGCGTCGTTGCCGATGCTCGCGCCGTGCACGAACGTCTCATGCGTCAGGTCCATCAGATTGTCGACCACCAGGCGGTAATCGCATTTGACGTGAATGGTCTTGCCGTCGCCGGCCCAGGCCGGATCGTCGTTCCAGTGCATGTCCGGAACCAGCGCCGGGTCGGCCAGCGCCGGATCGCCCATCCACAGCCAGATGAAGCGGTGACGCTCGATGGCGGGGTAGGCGCGCACGCAGGCCGACGGATTGATGGTTTCCTGCGACGGCATGAAGGTGCAGCGGCCGGAGGAATTGAATTTCAGGCCGTGATAGCCGCACACCACGGTATCGCCTTCGAGACGGCCCTTCGAAAGCGGCACCAGGCGATGCCAGCAGGCGTCTTCCAGCGCGGTCACCTGCCCGTCGGCCTGCCGGTACATGACGACGTGCTTGCCGCAGATCGTGCGCGGAAACAGCGCGCGCTTGATGTCGGCATCCCAGGCGGCGGCGTACCAGGCGTTCATCGGGAAGGATTGGGCCATGCGGAATCCCTTTGCTCGAAACTAGCTGCATCCCGTCTGTATACAATACTGGTTGAAATAGCAATATTCCAGCTCAAGAAGGCCGCGCAGCGGTAATTATGTATACATATATGAGGAAGTAATTGAATCAGAGCGGTTTAAGGCAGGCGGGGCGGATGGCAGTCCCCGCGTTCGCCAGGACGACCGGGTCGCCTCAATGCCGGAAATGCCGCACGCCGGTGAACACCATGGCGATGCCGGCTTCGTCGGCGGCCTTGATCACCTCGTCGTCGCGGATCGAGCCGCCCGGCTGGATCACCGCGGTAGCGCCCGCCTCGATCGCGACCAACAGGCCGTCGGCGAACGGGAAGAACGCGTCCGACGCCACCACCGAGCCCACGGTCATGGGCTGCGCGAGTTTTGCCTCAAGCGCCGCGTCCTGCGCCTTGCGCGCGGCGATGCGCGAAGAATCCACCCGGCTCATCTGGCCGGCGCCGATGCCGACGGTGGCGAGATCCCTGGCATAGACGATGGTGTTGGACTTCACGTGCTTGGCGACACGGAACGCGAATTTGAGATCGCGCAATTCGGCCTCGGTCGGCGCGCGCTTTGTGACCGTCTTCAGCGTGATGTCGTCGACCACGGCGTTGTCGCGGCTCTGCACGAGAAGCCCGCCGGCGACGGTCTTCGCCGTCAGCCCCGTTGCACGCGGATCGGGCAGACTGCCGGCGAGCAGCAGCCGCAGGTTCCTTCGCTTGGCGATGATCGCAATGGCTTCCTCGGTCGCATCGGGCGCGATGATGACTTCGGTGAGGATCTCGGTAATGACGCGCGCGGTATCGGCATCGAGCGTGCGGTTGACTGCGATGATGCCGCCATAGGGCGATTGGGTGTCGCAGGCGAACGCCTTGCGATAGGCAGTGCCGAGATCGGGACCCTCGGCGACGCCGCAGGGGTTGGCATGCTTGACGATGACGCAGGCCGCGGTCCGCTTGGGATCGAATTCGGCGATGCATTCATAGGCCGCATCGGTATCGTTGATGTTGTTGTAGGACAGTTCCTTGCCCTGCAATTGCCGCGCGGTGGCGACGCCCGGGCGCTTGTCGGGGGTGCGGTAGAACGCGGCGGTCTGGTGCGGGTTCTCGCCATAGCGCAGCGCCTGGATCAGCCGGCCGCCCAAGGCGCGGTAGTCCGGCGCGTCGGTCTTGAGCTGAAGCGCGAACCAGTTCGAGATCGCCGCGTCATAGACGGCGGTGCGGGCATAGGCCTTGGCGGCGAGACGCCGCCGCAGCGACAGCGTGGTCGCGCCGGCATTGGCGGCGAGCTCGTCGAGCACGGCCTGATAATCGGCGGCCTCGACGACGACGGCGACGTCATCATGGTTCTTCGCCGCGGCGCGGATCATCGCAGGCCCGCCGATGTCGATATTCTCGATGCACTCCTCGAAGCCGGCGCCTTTGTCGACGGTGGCCTCGAACGGATAGAGGTTGACCACCAGAAGGTCGATCGGCGCGATGCCGTGGCTCTTCATCGCCTGCGCATGTTCGGCATTGTCGCGGATCGCGAGCAGCCCGCCATGCACCTTGGGATGCAGGGTTTTCACCCGGCCATCCATCATCTCGGGGAATCCGGTCAGTTCCGAAACATCCTTGACCTTCAATCCGGCCGCCGCAATCGCCTTCGCGGTGCCGCCGGTGGAGACCAGCTCGATGCCGTGGCCGGCGAGCGCCTTGGCGAAGTCGATCAGGCCGGTCTTGTCGGAAACGGACAACAGGGCGCGGGTTACGCGGCGCGGATGGTCGGTCATGGGCAAGTTCCTCTGTTAAAGGGTGCTATTGCCCAGGCGCGCGGCAGACATTCCCGCGCTTCCCGATGGTGCTCCATCCAAAGTCGCCAGTCGCGCGAGCGCCGAGTGGTTAGCAGCTTTCGACGGCGTTCACAACGGTCAGGCACGGTTGATCCCCGCATCTTGCGCGACTTTTTCTACAACGGCAATTCCGGCTCGCGGCGGGCGCCGCGCCTGCCCGTCGTCGCCGAGGCCGACGTCGTCGAGCGCACAAAGCTCCAGCGGATCGAGGGGGCGTGCCGGGAATCCTGCCGGATCACGATCTGGGCGGTGCGGCGGGGGCCATCGTTTCCGGCCAGGAAGACGCTGTCTTCCAGCTCGACCTTGTCGTCGAGCGCCTCGAAGGTCCAGACGTCGCGGTTCGGCAGCACCAGCATGACGCCGCGGGCGTCGCTGAGCCGGCTCGCCTTCACGGAAGGGTGCAGGTGAAACCGCACCGCATAGTCGGTCTCGTTGCCCTTGATGCGGGCGCCCGGCGCCGGCGCCACGGTATCTTCGCCGTCGAGCCTGGTGCCGTCATGCGCCACCATCAGTACGCGGCGATGCATCACGCCGAACCGCGGCAGATAGCCGTCATGCGACGTCGTCAAGAGCACGCCGTTGGCGACCACCTCGCGATAGCTTTCGACGTTCGCGGGGCCGCTGACGACCGGCGCGCCGTGCAGCAGCCGCTTCATTGCCGACAGCCCGACGAACTGGCAGGACGACGTCTCGTGATAGGTCAGCGTCGAATGCGCCGCCGTCGAGCGAGCGAAGACGCGCCAGTTTTCACGGCTGGTCGAGGGCATGCCGCAATTGATGACGATCCGGCTCGGCCCCGACGACAGTTCGAACGACAGGCAGCCGGCATGGGCCTCCTGGCTGACGCTCGGCGGCGGCGGCACGCCGGTGTCCATGATGACCGTCATCGCGCCGGCGTCGAGGCGCTGATAGCCGGTGTGCGGCATGCTTGCCATCGGCGCGCCGTGGGTGTCGTCATAGGCGAGCAGCGTCGCCAGAATATCGGATGGCGCGCTGCTCATGCCGTTGAACAGCGCGAAGCTGCCGTCGCCGTGGCGAAAGAAGCGCAGCATTGGCATCATGCGGTCGATCGCATTCAACAGCGCCGGCGGCGGTGCGATGTTGCGGGCGGCAAAGGTCTGCCGCAGCGGCAACATGTCGATCAGGAGTTCGATCAGCGCGCCGGGATTGCGCGAGATGTGGCCGCCATCGGGCAGGATCTGGCGTTGCAGTTCGTCGGAGAGTTTTCGCGTGGCGGCGCGGATGTGGCTTCCTTGATTGGCGAGGCAGAGCGAGGCGTAGCACAGCGCGATCAGCACCTGCAGCCGCGGCACGCCGTCGACGTCCATCATCGTGTAGCGCAGATAACGGATCTCGCGCGCCAGTCCGCGCAGATAGCGCCGGTAGAACTTGCCGTCGGTATCGCCGAGCACCAGCGGCGCCTGCGACAACAGCGAGATGACGCGGCGCGACATCACATCGGCGCGGCGGCCGACGGCGCGCTTGCGCGACGGGTTCGAAATCCAGTCGTCGACCAGCGCGCGGGCGTTGGCGCGGGTCAGCGCGGTGTCCGCGGCGCGCAGATGCCGCAGCCATCCAAAGCCGAGCAGCGCCACCTCCCAGTCCTCCGACGGCGGCTCGAGATCGAAGATCGACCGGCCATGGCAGGTGACGATCTTGCCGGCGAACACGAAGCGGCCGGCATAGATTTCAGCCGCGCGGGTGGCGTCGGCGGTACGCAAATCGTGCGGCGCGATGATCAGCCGGTCGGTGCGGCCCGGCCACAGCCGCGACAGCGCCACCGAGCCCCCGCTTGCGCGCGCCATCAGGCTCCGCGCGAAACGGCCCATGATCAGCGTCGAGATGCGTCTGCGTTGAGCGACCGACACGCTTGCCCTTGATTGGAGGATACTGGTTTGCGAATCCTTTTAATCCGGAAACGCGGCCAAGACACCACCTTGAAAGCGCGCGAATCGGCGGAACGGCACCGAAAAGCGGTGCAAAATCAGGATTTAACCAGCCTTGCGGCGTAAAACCCGTCGAGACCGCCCAGGCGAGGGTCCGGGTGCGGCAGGTGGCAGGGCAGCGTCCGCAGGTCGCCATCGGCGGTCAGTATTTCCTGCAGGCCCGCGACTTCGCCGGCCTCGATCGGCGCACGGCGCATCGCGGGTTCGGAGGCGAGCAGGGCGGCCATCGCCTGCTCACCCTCTTCCGGTTCCAGCGAGCAGGTGCAATAGACCAGGGTGCCGCCGGGACGGAGCAGCGCCACCGCCCGCTGCAGCAGGCGCTTCTGCAGCGCCGCCAGCGCGCCAATGTCGGCCTCCAGCCGCAGCCAGGCGACATCGGGGTGACGGCGGATGGTGCCGGTGGAGGTGCAGGGCGCGTCGATCAGGATACCGTCGAAACTTTCGCCGCTCTTTGCCCCCTGCCATTCGGCGGCATCGGCGACCACGGTCTCCGCTTCCATCGAAAGCCGCGTGAGATTGTCGCGCAGCCGCGCCATGCGGGCCGGCGAACGGTCGACCGCGGTGACGCGCGCGCCGGCGTGGACGAGCTGCGCGGTCTTGCCGCCCGGCGCGGCGCAGAGGTCGGCGATGGATTTACCGGCGACGTCGCCGAACAGGCGCGCCGGCAGCGCGGCGGCGGCGTCCTGCACCCACCACTGGCCCTCGGCGAAACCCGGCAACATCTTCACCGAGCCCTGCAGCAGCGTGCGCACGGTTCCCGTCGGCAGCGTTTCGCCGTGCAAACGGCTCGCCCACTGCTCGGGATCGGATTTCACGGTGATGTCGAGCGAGGGCTCGTGGCTGATCGCAAGCGCGATGTCGCGCGCGACGGTCTCGCCGTAATGCGCGATCCAGCGCGCCAGCAGCCACTCGGGAACATCCAGCGTCTTCGCCTTGACCTCGTCGATCAGCGGTTGCCCCTCGCGCGCGCAGCGGCGCAGCACCGCGTTGACGAGGCCGGCATATTTCGCGGCCCGCCGGTCCGACTGCACCAGCCGCACCGACAGATCGACCGCGGCGTGGTCGGGAACGTCCATCCAGAGAATCTGCGCGGCGCCGATCAGGAGTGCGCTTTGCGCGCGCGGCGCGTCGGTGGGTACGCCGCGATCGAGCAGCCGCGACAACAGATGGCCGAGCGTGCCGAGCCGTCGCAGGATGGTCGCCACCAGCCGCCGCATCAGCGCGCGGTCGCGATCGGACAATGTCTTCAGTCCAGGATGCGCCGCCACGCCGTCGAGCTGTTCGTCCAGCGTGCGATGCTTATGCAGCACGCCGTCGAGAATATCCGCAGCGATCCGCCGCGCCGCCAGACCAGGCACCTCGGATGGCAGGGCGAATCGTTGAGAAGGCATGGAGCGGTAATATCTCGGGAGAATCGGGTAGCGCTCAGCGTTTCAGCTTATGCGGCGGGAAGGAAATCACTTTTCCCACCCGAATATGCCAATTATAAGAATCGCCCTACCGAATTCGGTGCTGCCGCACCATCTTTTGCGGCAAGCCTGAACGACGTGCGGTATTGCCGCGGCTGGAAATCGAGAGATGACCGACGATCCTTCATTGCCCGACGCCGCCGCCCCGGCCGGAGAACGCAAGCCATTGACGCCGGCGGCGCAGCGCGCGCTGGCCGAAGCCGAAGCGCGCCGAAAAGAAGCCGAGGCGAATGCAAAGCCCGCGCCCAGGGAGTTCCAGGGTCCGAAGGGCCCGGAGCCGACCCGCTATGGCGACTGGGAGACCAAGGGCATCGCCTCGGATTTTTGAGGCCGGAGAAGGCTGGTCCTAGAGCGTTTTCGAGCGAAGTGGATGCCGGTTCGCGTGAAGAAAACGCGTCAAAACAAGAATCTAGAGCTTCGGTTCTGATTCAATCAGAACCGATCCGGCTCTAGCGCGTCACCACCACCGGCGTGCCGACGGAGACGCGCTGGTAGAGATCGGT
>JBGPSI010000001.1:0-110175 GCA_041490045.1 Bradyrhizobium sp. | reverse complement strand
TACCGCACTCTGCCGATGGTCTGGTACGTGCCGCCGCTGTCGCCGATCACCTCGGCGGCGTCCGCCGGCAAGATCGGGCTCGACGGCGAAATGCCCGACGTCAAGTCGCTGCGTATTCCCATGCGCTATCTCGCCAACCTGCTGACGGCGGGCGACGAGAAGCCGGTGACGCTGGCGCTGGAACGCATGCTGGCGATGCGCGCCTATATGCGGGCGAAGACCATCGACGGCGTCGTCGATGCGGCCATCGCCAAGCGGGTCGGCCTCGAGCCCGCGCAGATCGACGAGATGTACCAGATCATGGCGATCGCCAATTACGAAGACCGGTTCGTCATTCCGACCGCGCATCGCGAAGTCGGGGCTGACGCCTACGACATGCGCGGCTCCTGCGGCTTCACCTTCGGCAATGGCTGCTCCGGCGGCGAGAGCGAGACCAATCTGTTCGGCTCGCCGCGCAAGGCCAAGAACCCCATGGAGATCGCGTGATGAAGACGTTCAAGGTGTTGTCCGCGCTCCTGAGCTATCCGACCGAGGCGCTGATCGAAGCCGCACCAGAGTTTTTGGCCGTACTCGATGCCGAAAAGCTGGTGCCGGCGGCCAGCCGCAGGGCCGTGGATCTGCTGATCGAAGAAATCGCGATCGGTGATGTCTACGACCTCCAGGAGCGCTATGGCCTGCTGTTCGACCGCAGCAAGACGCTGGCGCTACATCTGTTCGAGCACGTCCACGGCGAAAGCCGCGACCGCGGCCAGGCCATGGTCGATCTGAAGGCGATGTACGAAGACGCCGGCCTTTTCATCGCGGCAAACGAACTGCCCGATTACGTGCCGCTGTTGCTCGAATTCCTGTCGACCCAGCCACTCGCGAACGCTCGCGAGCTGCTCGGACAGACCGCGCATATCCTCGCGGCGCTGGCCGAGCGCCTTGGCCGGCGAGAGTCGAGCTACAAGGCGATCTTCGATGCGCTGGTTGCGATCGCGGCCGAAGCGCCCCGCCGCGATATCGTGGACGAAATGTTGAAGGCACCGGATACGGACCCGATGGATCTGGTGGCGCTCGATGCGGCCTGGGAAGAGGAAGAGGTGAAGTTCGGTCCCGGCGCGCAGGGGCAGGGCGTCTGTGGCCATGAAAGCCTGATCGCCAGGCTTCGCCATGCCCGGCGTGCGGTCGATCCCGCGCCATCAACCCTGCAGTGAGGAGCGAAGCAATGGAAACGCTCAATTTGATCGTGTTCGGCTGGTATCCCTACCTCTGCCTGACCGTGTTCCTGTTCGGCAGCCTGTTCCGCTTCGACCGCGAGCAATACACATGGCGGACCGGCTCGAGCCAGCTGTTGCGGCGGCGGCAATTGATGTGGGGCTCCAATCTGTTCCATGTCGGAATTCTCGTGATCTTCGTCGGCCATTTCGTCGGCCTCCTGACGCCGATCTGGGTGTTTGACATGTTGGGCGTGTCGCACGGCTTCAAGCAGATGCTGGCGATCGTCGCCGGCGGCCTCGCCGGCCTGACGTGTCTGGTCGGAATTTCCCTGCTGACGCACCGGCGGCTGTTCGATCCACGCATCCGCGCCAATTCCTCCTTCGGGGATACCGCGATCCTGCTGTTGCTGTTCGCGCAATTGCTGCTGGGGCTGGCGACCATCCGGATTTCGTTCGAGCATCTCGACGGCCATGAAATGGTGAAGTTCATGGCGTGGGCGCAAGGAATCCTGACGCTTCAGCCCGGCGTCGCCGCCTACGTTCTGGACGTGCATCCGATCTTCAAGGCGCATCTTGTGCTGGGCATGACGATCTTCCTCGTGTTCCCGTTTACCCGGCTGGTACACGTCTGGAGCGCGCCGGTCTGGTATCTCGGCCGCCGCGGCTATCAGGTAGTGCGCAGCCGCGACGGACGCGCCACCCGTCCACTTCAGCCCGCGGAGTAGGTCATGGATTGTTCGGTCACCAACACACTGCCGAAGCCGAAGACGATCAGCGTCAACGGCGCGGTGATCGCGCGCGAGGTCATCGCGCGTGAGGTCCAGAACCATCCGGCGGAAAAGCCGGTCCTGGCCTGGCAGGCCGCGGCCCGGGCGCTGGTGGTGCGCGAACTGCTGCTGCAGGAATCCAAGCGCCTTGGCATCGAAGCCGAGCCCCTGCGCGATCCCGAAGGACGCTTCGAGACCCCGGAAGAGGCGGCGATGCGCGCTCTTATCGAACGCGAAGTCGTCACGCCGGAACCGGATGAAGCCGCGTGCCGGAGGTTCTACGAACAGAACCGTACACGCTTCCGTTCCGGCGACCTCCACGAGGCTGCCCATATCCTGATCGCGGCCCCCCACGGCGACACAGCCGCGCGGGCGACCGCCGATACCATCCTTGCTGCCGTCCGCGCCGATCCCGCGCTGTTCGCCGAATTCGCGCGCAGCCATTCCGACTGCAAGACTTCGGCCGAGAACGGCGGCAGCCTCGGCCAGTTGACGCGGGGCCAGACGGTTGCGGAATTCGAAACCGCGCTGGAGCGCATGCGCCCCGGCGAATTTGCCATCGCGGAGACTCGCTATGGCTTCCACGTGGTCCGGCTCGACCGCCACGCGCCGGGTCAAATGCTGCCGTTCGAACTCGCGCGCGACCGTATCGCCGATTATCTCGCGACCAGCGTCCAGCATCGGGCGCTGGCGCAATACGTCTCGGTGCTGGCCGGCCGCGCCGAGATCACCGGCATTGCTCTGGCGGCATCGGCTTCACCGCTGGTTCAATAGGAGAGGCGTCATGCAACTCGGCGAGATCATCCGGGGCTTCAGCGAGGAAGCGCCTGCCAATGAGGCGCTGCTCGCCTGCAACGACATCGTCCTGTTCGCGCAGGTCGGCGAAGCTGCCGGGCGCTTTGAAGAGACGGTCGGCGAATACGCCGCCGGTGCGGTCCGACGCTTTGCCAATCTGGCGGTGAGCGAAGACTGGCTCGGGCTGATGAATGTGATCGAGCGCGCGGATGATCCCGGGATAGACTGCCTGACCTACATGGTAAAATGGTCGCTGAAGCAGGACGAGGCGCCGCCCGCGGCCGCGCACGAAGGGTGCACTTGCGGGGGGAACGGAGGCTGCTCGTGAGCGATGAGCTCAACCAGGAGAGCGTTGCGGCGGAATCGCGCGGCCTTGCCAGGGTCGGCATTCTCGTGATCTCCGACCGCGCCAGCCGCGGCGAATATAGCGACGAGAGCGGCAAGGCGATCAATAATTTCCTGAACAAGACGGTGCAGTCGAACTGGATCGCCGTGATGAAGATCGTTCCCGACGGTGTCGACAGCGTTGCCAACGCGCTGGTCGAAATGTCCGATCGGGAAGATTGCGACCTCGTGCTGACCACCGGCGGCACCGGGCCGTCGCCGCGCGACCTGACGCCGGAGGGGACGCGCAAAGTGATCACGCGGGAGCTTGAGGGATTCGGCGAGTTGATGCGCCGCGTCAGCTTGGAGCAGGTGCCGACCGCCATTCTCTCGCGCCAGACCGCAGGAACGCGCGGACATTGTCTGATCGTCAATCTGCCGGGTCGTCCGGCGGCGATCGATGTCTGCCTGAACGCCGTGTTCCCGGCGATTCCCTATTGTCTCGACCTGATAGGTGCCCGTCCAATCGAGGTGAATCCTGATGTCTGTCACGCATTCCGCCCAGGCGCATGAGCTTTCGCCCGGCCACGCCCGGCCGGTCGCCGCGATCGTCTATGCCAACGAAGTTTATCCCGACGCCCTCTTCAAGACGTTGGTGCAGCGGTGCCGCGCCTTGGGACTGACGCTCGCCGGTGTGCTGCAACACCAGGCCGTCGTCGGCGGTGATCGGCGATGCGACGTGATTCTCGAGGATCTCGCGACCGGTCATCGCACCGCTTTGTTCGAGAACCGCGGCGCCGGCGCGCGCGGCTGTCGTCTGGACGAAGCGGCGCTGGCGGAAGCGACCGCCAGGGTCGAGGGAAGCTTTGAGCAGGTGCCGCACCTCCTTGTCCTCAACAAGTTCGGCAAGGTCGAGTGCGAAGGCGGCGGATTGCGCGACCTGATCGCCGGCGCGATTGATCGCGGCATCGCGGTCATTATCGGCGTTCCCGAGCGTAACCTCGGGGCTTGGCGGGATTTTGCCGGTGAATTCGCCGTCGAACTTCCCGATGACGCCATCCGAATCGGACCGTGGCTGGAAGCGACCTTGGCAACGTCGTTCGCGGAGAAGGAAAAGCTTGCCGGGTGAAAGATGAAAGCAGCCGTGAAACCAAGGCTGCCGGGAAAAAATGGGACGAGGATTGCCGAGGATTTCAACAGGAGGGCAAGGTCATGTCGATACCTTGGATTTCGGGCCTGCTGGCCTTTATCGGGATGTTGGGCGTGGCGGCGGTGGTGACCCTGGGCAAGGCAGCATCGGCGACTATTTTGCTCGATGCCTCATTCATCTGCATTGCGCTCGCCGGCGTCATCTTCCTTGGTTACGTTGTCGCGGGCCTCTGCAAGGACTTCATGCGCTCCGTATAGCGTTGTCGCCAAGGTCCGGAAACGCCGGATGGGAGACTGGGCTCCGGCAGGTGGCTTCACGCCCCTGGCGGACGCGAGGAGCATTCGCGAACGCCACGGCGTAATTGACTCCGGCAATATCGCCGCTACCCTGCATCCAACTCAAGGGAAGCCATTTCCGCCGAGATGGACTTCCCTGAGACAAAAAGAAACAGGGCAGGGTGGAACGCGATGAATCGCGGCATCGTTTTGTGAGCGGGCCGGCGCGGCCTTCCGCGCTCGCACCCTTCCGCGTCAGGAACTACCGTTTCCAGTGGCCTGCCGATCTGCTCACCTCGTGGGCGTTCGAGATGGAGACGCTCATTCTCGGCTGGTATGTGCTGGTGGAGACAAAATCGGTCGTGCTGCTGACCGTATTCGCCTCGCTCACCTATATCGGCACGCTGATCGCGCCGATGTTCGGCGTGGTCGGCGATCGCATCGGCCACCGCGACCTGCTCGCCATGATGCGCGCGACCTATGCGGTGCTCGCGGGAACGCTGATGACGCTCGCGCTGACGGGCTATCTGACCCCGCTTTACGTCTTCGTCATCGTCGCGATCATGGGGCTGGTGCGGCCGTCGGATCTCGGCGTGCGCGGCGCGCTGGTCGCCACCATCATGCCGCATGATCAGCTGATCGGCGCGATCAGCGTTTCCAGGACCACGATGGACACCGCGCGGATCGCCGGCGCGCTGAGCGGCGCCGGACTGTTCGCCGCACTCGGCATGGGGCCGGCCTATATGGCGATCGTCAGCCTTTATGTCGTCGCTACACTGCTGACGCTCTGCGTGGTGGCGCCGTCGAAGCCGCATCCCGCCGACGCGGCTGACGATGGCGCGTTGCGGCGCTCCCCGCTGCGCGACCTCAAGGAAGGTGTGGCCTATGTCTGGACCACGCCGCGGATGCGCGCCGCGGTCTGGATCGCGTTTCTCGCCAACCTGACCGCCTATCCCCTGTCCAACGGATTGCTGCCCTATATCGCCCGCGAGATCTACGGCACCAACCAGACCGGGCTCGGCTATCTCTCGGCCAGTTTCGCGGTAGGCTCGCTGGTCGGCTCGATCCTCTTGAGCGTGATCAGCGGCGTCCGCGTCGCCCGGCTGATGATCGCGGCGACCATCCTGTGGTACGCGGCGCTTCTGGTGTTCGCGCAGATCCAGACCGTGCCGGCCGCGATCGTCTGCCTTTGGCTGGCGGGCTTCGCACAAAGCCTGACCATGATCTCGATCGCGGTGATCCTGATGCGGACCGCGAGCGAGCATTTTCGCGGCCGGGTGATGGGCGTGCGGATGCTGGCGATCTACAGCCTTCCGCTCGGCCTTTTGGCCGCCGGCAGCCTGATCGAGGCGATCGGCTTCGCCGCCACCGCCACGCTGTACCCGGCCGCAGGCCTGACGCTGATGCTGGCCATCGTGCTGCACTGGCGCGCCGATCTCTGGCATCTGCACGCCCCGGCGAATGCGAAGTAGCAATCGGGTCGGCAAGCAAGCAACACTCTGATTTATCGGCTGAAATCGAGGCGCCGGGCCCCGTCCGCTCGGGCTGCTGCTCAAATGTTGAGCACGTGTGATGGCTCTGCGCGTTCGTCAACGTTGCTACGCGGCTGAAATTTCGCCGGCTGATTTGTCCCGCCGTGTTGGCCGCCGAGATGACCAGGTGGAACTTTTCCCGACATCCAGCATTGATAGCTTCGCTTTGATCTGGCGCCCAACCCCAGGAGCGTAGCGATGGCAACCCAAATCATCATGGACCACAACGGCGATACCCGGCACAGCTTCGATGCCAACGACGCGGAAGCCCTCTTGAAGGCCGAGCGCCGGTTCAAGGCGCTGACGGGTAATGGCTTCACTGCGGCGACCCGGAATGCTTCCGGTGAACCGGTCGTGACCCGCATGTTCGATCCGACCGCAGAGGAGACCCTGTTTTTCCCGCGGCTGGTCGGCGGATAATTTATCCGGTTCAAGTCCGTGAAACTGCTGCAAATCGCAGCCGGTCGGCTCCGAAGCCTTGTCTCGGTCTGTTCAGGCCTGGGACGGGCCTTGCTGGACTGGCTCTATAATCCCACTCCCGCCAATGAACAGGAGGTGCGTGGCCGGAAGCTCCTGCTCGAATGGCTGTCGGAGGCGCAACGGAGGCAATATGAGGAGCGCAATTGTTTCGATGTGACTGGCTGTCACAGCGGGAAGCGATACCGGATACGCCACGGGATGGGAACAAATGTCTATGAACTGGACGACAAGGGCCGGGCGCTGACTGGCTGGTGTTTCGTGCCCGAAGGTTATCTCGTCACGGGCGATGTCATGCTGGCCCAGAAGATCGCCCTGGAGACTGACGAGCAGGGCGCGCTCAAGGTGGCCAACAACTTCAGCCTTAGATGATTTGGCGGGTCGAGTTTGGCCTTCCCGGCCAGCAGAATTCTGGCGGTGCGGGCGGGAAGCGGCGCGCGTGCTGCGGAGGCTATGAGCCCGCCGCTTTTGGATCGGCCAAATCCCGCTCCCAGCCGAACACCGAGCGGCCGTTCATATCAGGTGATGCTGCGCGTTCGGTGGCGATGAAGGATTCCAGCGACGGCCCTTCCGATGGCTCTCGGGCCGTCCGTTCGAGCCGGCGCGCCTGATCGTCGAGCCGTTTCAATGCCTGCAACTCCTCATCGCGACCGAGTTTTGCATTTTGCACGGCCGATTTCAGGACGCGGATCGTCTCGTCATACACCTTGATCGGAACCGGGTAGGGATGCCGGTCCTTGCCGCCATGCGCCAGCGAGAAGCGTGCCGGATCGCGGAAACGGTAGGGTGCGCCGTGCACGACTTCGGCGACCATCGCCAGCGAGCGCACCGTGCGCGCTCCGACCCCCGGGGTCAGCAGCAAATCCGGAAAGTCGACGGGGCCGCGTTCGGCGGCGGCGGCCAGCGTGCCATGGAGGCGGCGCGAAAACACGTCGCTCGATCGCACGTCGTGGTGTGCCGGCATGACGAGATGAGGCAACAGGGCCTGGGCGGGAGTGTCGCCCATCAGCGCCGCCAGTTCGCTCAGAATGCGGTCGGGGCCGAGCCCGGTAAGCAGCTCAAGCTGAGTTGCGCGCGAAACTTCCGCCCGCCGGTCCGTCAGATTGACGATCTCGCCTTGCGCGGGTCCGTCGATCGCCGTGTGAGGTTCGTCGACGAAGCTCGCTAGGTTTTCCGAATGCCAGTGGTAGCGGCGCGCCTGCCTCTTGTCGCCGTTCATGCCTTGCTGCACGACGGTCCACTTGCCGTCGTCGGTGACGAAAAAACCATGGAGGTAAAGGTCAAAACCGTCCTGTACGGCGGCGCTGTCGACCTTCGCGACCAGGCGGCTGGCGCGGGTCAGCCCGGCGCTGTCGAAGCCGATGCGCTCGCCGAGCAGCCGCAATTCGTCGGGCGTCTTTCGGGAGTGCTGGCCGCGACCGCCGCAGACATGGATTCCCAGCTCTCGTTGCAGCGGCCCGAGCCCGCGCTTCAAGGCGCCGATGACGCTGGTCGTGATGCCGGAGGAGTGCCAGTCCATGCCCATCACGGCGCCGAACGACTGAAACCAGAAGGGATGCGACAGCCGCTGCAGGAATTCGTCGCGGCCGTAATGCTGCACGATCGCTTGCGTGATGATCGCACCAAACGAAGACATGCGCGTCGCCAGCCACGGCGGCACGCGTCCGCTGTGGAGAGGGAGGTCGGCACTGCCGGTGCGTCTTGCCATCAGGTCCTTGTAATGCGGGAATCGGCCGAACTCTATCGGCTCTTCCGCTCGGCCATGGTCCGGAACGTGATGGAATATCTGGGTGCTTCGACGGCAGGGATGCTGTGCTCCCAGACGTGGCGGGAAGCGCCCGACATCAGGTAGAGCGAGCGCGGCTCGGCATCGAGTGTAAAGCGTTCCCACTTCTCGCCGGCAGCCCGCCGGAACCGGAACTTGCAGGCGGAGCCCAGCGATAGTCCGAATACCCTGTCGAAGGGCAGTTTGTCCCGGTGCCACCCAATACCGACCCCGGTATCGTATTCGGTGCAGAGAACCTGCCGGATCCGGGTTTCGGGGCCGCCGAGTGACTCGACCTGCGCCAGCAGAGGATCGAGCCAATCCGGGATCGGTTCGGCTTCCCGCAGCCGCCGCAGCGTATAATCGTAACCGAACCCGAAGGACGCTACCCGCCGCTTGCCTTCATACTGGCCGAACTGGAAGGGTTTTAGCGGCAACGCCGCGATGCGGCCGATGAGTTCCTGCTCGGTCTCGGGCGAGACAAAGTCGGCGGTGTACTGCAATCCCAAGGGTTCCCGGGATAAACTCGAAAATAACGCGAGTTGCTCGCTCAACCGGCGGTCCTTTCGGCGATGTCTGGATGGACTCCGATATAGGGATGCCGCGCCTGAACGGAAGGTCGCAAACTCCTGCCGCTAAGCGGGACGAGGCGCTCTACGGCGTTGTTTTGCAGCGCCGGTTCTGGCGGGCGGCGAATGTCTGTCTGCGCGAGGAAAAATCGAATCGGAGTATCTCTGACTATTGCCCGAGAGAAAGAACCCGCTGCTTTCGCAAGCCGTCGATCTCTTCATCGGACAGGCCGAGCAGCCCCGACAGCAGCTCGCGGCTGTCGGCTCCGAGGCCGGCGACCGCTGGACCGGCCGCCGTCGGTGTCGAAAATTGAAATGGCGCGTTGGGGACGAGGAATTTGCCCGACCCGTCCTCGATCTCGGCGAGGCTGCCTCGCTCGGCCAGTTGCGGATCCTTCATGGCGTCGGCCACCGTGAGGAAGCGGGAGCAGGGGACGCTGCCCGCGTCCATGATGGATTCGATTTCGATGCCGGTGCGCTGTTCGGTCCACTGTTCGATGACGGTCATCAGCTCGGTCCAGTGCCGCACGCGCCCGCCATTGGTCGCAAACCGCTCGTCGGTTTTCAGGTCGGGCCGCTGCATTGCGTCGGCCATCTGTTCGAAATTCTTCTGGCTGATCGGGGCGATGATGACGTGGCCGTCCTTCGATTTCATCGGCGCGTAGACCGGGCGCTTCTGTTGGCTCGGGAACTGCGCCTCCTGGCACTCGAACACCATCAGGTTCAGCATGGAGTCCATCAGCGATACGTCGACGGCCTGTCCTTCTCCGGTGCGTTCGCGATGGACCAGGGCGGCCTGAATGGCGCCGAAGGCGTAAGCGCCGGAGAGAATATCGGCGACGAATATACCGGTCGAAGCCGGATATTCCTGCTCGATCTGATAGCTGAGGTTGGCGGCGTCGTAGCCGCTGGCGGCGTGGATGATCGGCGCGTAGGCGGCGCGGGTCGCCCCCGGGCCCGACTGTCCGTAACCGGAGATCGAGCAATAGACCAGTTTTGGATTGTGCTTCCTGAGCGAGACATAGTCGAAGCCCAGCCTCGCCATCACGCCGGGGCGGAAGTTCTCGACCACGACGTCGGCCAGCCCGGCAAGCTGATAGATGATCGGCTTGGCGGCCTCGCTCTTCAGGTCGATCGAAAGGCTCCTCTTGCCGCAGTTGAGCGCGCCGAAATAGCTGCTGTTGCCGTCGCGCAAGGGTGGCCGGCCGCGGATCATGTCGCCCTCCAGCCCCTCGACCTTGATGACCTCCGCGCCGAGGTCGGCCATCAGGCGCGCGCAGTGCGGGCCGGCGAGCATCGCTGTGAAGTCGAGCACCCGGATGCCCTGCAACGGACCCGGCCGCGATTTGGGCGTGGAGGTGGGCGCGGTCACCGCCGCACCCCGTAGGGCACGGGCTCGCGCAGACGCGGGCTTCCAATTCGCTTGTGGTAGTCGGCAGGCGCGGCTGCGGTTCTGACGTATGTGTCGAGATACTGCGCGAACGAGTTGGCGCCGCCGCTCGCCCGGACATATTCTTCCAGATGCGTGTCGTCGGCTTCGTAGAGGCCGCCGCTCGAGGTCGGATGGGCCCCGAATGGCGCCTCGACCACGCTGTGCACGAAGGCCGACGGCAGTTTTGTCAGATGATTGTCGCGCCGGATCGTCTCGGTGGGGACGATACGGTCGACCGAGACGATGACCTTTCTCGCTGCCTGCGCCATCAGCACGTCGAAGAACACCGGCCCGAAATATTGCACATTGCCGAGCTCGTCGGCCTGCTGGGCGTGCAGCAGTACCACGTCGAGATGAATGGCCGGAACTTTTAGCATCGCCCGCTCGCCCGGCGCGCGCGGCACGGGCTGATAGGTCTGCGGATTGACGCGCGGCAGGTCGGTGCACATGTCGGGGATCAGGCCATACGGCAGATCGCACGCCGCGGCGCGCAAGCCGCCGGCGATCGCCGGGCCGTCAAGCTCGTGGATTTTGACACTGCCGGCTTCGGCGGCGCGACGGAAATGCGGTGCTAATCCAAACTGCTCGAAGCTGATGAACACGCATCCGGTTTCCGCCACGCAACCGGCGCCGATCAGCATGTCGGGCGCGATGCTGCCGGGTGCAGGCACCAGCTTCAGGTTCCGCTTGTTGCGGCGGATCAGCTCGCGCACCAGAGCCATCGGCTGCGAATTGAAAATCCACCCGCCGAGGCCGACGGTTGCGCCGTCCTCGATATCGTCGAGGGCCTGAGAGAGAGTCTTGAGCTTGGACATCAGGCGTCCCTACCCAAAAGATGGCGCGAGATCACGACACGCTGGATCTGGTTGGTGCCTTCCCAGATCTGGTTGATCTTGGCGTCGCGCATCATGCGTTCGACCGGATAATCCTTGAAATAGCCGACGCCGCCGAAAATCTGCACCGCGTCGGTCGTCACTTTCATCGCGACGTCGCTGCCGAAGCACTTGGCCATCGAGGCCATCATCGACAGCTGGCTGAAGTCGCCCATGTCGACCTGCCGGGTGCATTCGAACAGCAGGGCGCGGGCCGCCTCGAGCTGCATCGCCATGTCCGCGATCATCCACTGCAGGCCCTGGAAACTCGCGATCGGCTTGCCGAACGCGTTGCGCTCCTTGGCATAGGCGATCGCCGCATCCAGCGCGCCCTGGCCGATGCCGATCGATGCCGCCGCAACCGTCGGGCGGTTGAGGTCGAGAATGTGCATGCAGGCCTTGAAACCCTGGCCTTCTTCGCCGAGCCGGTTCTCGGCAGGCACCCGCATGTTCTCGAAGAACAGCTGGACGTTGGGGACGCCGCCGAGGCCCATCTTCTTTTCATTGCGCCCGACCTTGAAGCCCGGTGTCTTGGTGTCGACCAGGAACGCGCTGATGCCGTTGACGCCGCGGCCCTCGGCCGTCCGCGCGAACAACAGCACCCAGTGCGCCACGCTGCCGAAGGTGATGAAACATTTCTCGCCGTTGATGACGTAGGAGTCGCCGTCGCGCACGGCCTTGGTCTTCATGGCCGCGACATCGGAGCCGCAATGCGGTTCGGACATGGCGACCGCGGTCAAGGTCCGTCCCTTGGCGACCATGGGAAGAAACCGCTGCCGCTGTGCCTCGGTGCCGAAATGCAGGAGCGGCAGGATCATGCCGATGGAATTCTGGCCGGCCAGGATCGAGCACGCCATCGAAACCTTGGCGATCTCGTGCTTGGCGAGGCAGAGCAGCGTCAGGTTGCCGCCGGGGCCGCCATACTGCTCGGGCACCCACTGCTGCAACAGGCCCATGTCGCCGAAGATCGGCACCAACTCTTCGGGAAAGCGGTCGGTCCGGTCGATCTCGGCGGCGATCGGTGCGACGTGGCGCTCGACCATCTTCTTGATGCTGTCGACGAACGCGGTCTGCTCTTCAGTCAGATACATGGACGTTTTCCTTGTGAATGGTCGTTTCGTCGATCGAATCAGGCGCGCCGCCGCTCGCGCAGCACGCCGGTAGAGTCGACGTTTTGGCGCAGCACGCGCAGTTCTTCCGTCGTCGGCATCGAGGTCACCGGCGGCGTCCCCTCGACCAGGAGTTCGAAGCCGGTCGCTTTCTGGACCTGGTCGACCGCCACACCCGGATGCAGCGACTTCACGCGCATTCGTTTCGACATCGGTTCGAAATCGAAGATGCCGAACGGGCTCAGGACAAGTTCAGGTCCGCCTTCGGGCAGGCCGCGGTCGGTGCGCGAGGTGCCGCCGTCGAGAAAACCGGGGCCGTTGAGGAAGTCGACGCGCTCGGGAAAGCTGCCGCGGTCGTGCCGCGCCATCACCACATAGAAGCGCCGCGCCAGAGCGGTGAGGGCGCTGATGCCGACCGTGCCGGGGCCGCGCAGCCTGGGCTTGTCGTGCGGCCCGACGCAGACCGTGTTGATGTTGCCGAATCGATCGACCTGGATAGCGCCGAGAATGGCGAAATCGAAGAAATGGATCTTCCAGTCGATGAAATCGACCATCTGCGGCAGATCCATCATCGCCTCGCTCCAGGCAATATTCTCGGTGCGGGCGGTGGAGCGGATCACCGGCTCGTTGCAATTGACCATGCCGCCCGGGCCCGACACCCACCACAGCGTCGGCGCCTGAAGGCTGCGGGCGAGGTTGCAGGCCGCCACCTGGACGTCGCTGTTGGTCCCGACGATGGCCTTTTCGCCGTCGCGCAGATCGCGCGCCAGCAGCACCGCCTGCAGTTCAGCCATCGAGCAATCGGTGTCGGTCATTTTCAATTTCTTTGCTTAAGATTCATTGGTCAGACCATACTAGGAGCAGGTCGGAGCGAATGTCAAACGGCCGAATCGGCATGCGCGCGCGGCGGGCGCGCATGGCTTCGCCGCGCAGACTAAAGAGCTGTTGCTTGGTTTTCGGGAGTGGATGACCGGAAAAGAAATTCTACTGCGAGGTTTCTTCGGCCAGCGCGCGCATCGTCTTGTTTTCGGCGGCGGTGCGCTCGGCGCGCATCAGATGGCGGCGAAGCCGCTGCAGATGCTCGGTCATTTCCCGCTTGGCCTCGTCGACCTGACGGGTCGCGATGTATTCGACCAGCCGCCGCCGGTGCGCGATCAGGTTCGGGAAAAACTCGATGTTCGATTGTTCGACCTGCTGCAGCACGATGTCGGTCAGGGCTTCGATGATCACCTGCAGCACGGTGTTATCGGTCGCCTGCGAGATCAGACGGTAGAATTCGGCGCTGATCGCGACGCGTTCCGAAGCCTTGCCGGACGGGGGAAGGGTGGTCAGGCGATCGACGTTTTTCTCCAGCGCCGCCACTGTGGTCGGCCGAATCCGCTCGCAGGCAAGCTGCATTGCCAGCTGCATTACCAGGGTGCGGGCTTCCGTCAAATTGTCCAGCGAGATGCGGCCAAGGTGGAACATGTCGCGGATCGACTGGGTGACGAGATCGGGGTCGCCCTTGAGGATGAAGGCGCCGCCGCGCGCGCCCTTCTGCAAGCCGACCACGCCGGCAATCTCGAGACTGCGCAACGCCTCGCGCACGGCCGCCCGGCTGACCCCGAGTTTTGCGGCAAGCTCGCGCTCGGCCGGCAGCTTGTCGCCGGGACGCAGTGATCCCGCGGCCATTTCGCGGCGGACCTGTTCGCAGATTTCCTCGAACACGCGCTTGGTGCGGATCGGCGCGAACCGCGGCTGCGACTTCTCTTTCGCCACAGGCTCGGCCGTCTTGGCCGGAAGCCGCCGCGCGGCGGGCTTCCTGGCCCGCGCCGGCGTCGTTGCGACGATCGTCGTCTTCCTGGTCACAGGTCTGTCCACCTCGTTCGAATCCGCCACGCATTCCGGGCGCGCTCATCCTTTATACCAACCCGATCGCAATGGACAGCAGAACCGAACGTTCTTGACGGCCTTGAGACAAAATGCATCAATGGTCTGTCCATTGGACTGACCGGTCCGGCTGAGGGCCCCGGCAATGCTGCCGGGGCCGCGGGCCGCGGGCCGTGCGGCCGGGACTGCGCCTGGGCACCGCCGGCTTCAGAACGGCGCGTCAAACAAACAAGCGGTGGGGGAGACGTCGTGGGCGAAGACTGGCTGCAGCAAAGGCCCGGCGGGACGGCGCCCTGATGGACTTGTTGCCGCTTCTTCCCCAGGCGCTCGCGGACGGGCTGCTGCTCGGTGGCGTCTACGCCATCGTCGCGGTCGGGCTGACGATGACGTTCGGCGTGCTGCGGATCGTCAATTTCGCGCATGGCGATTTTCTCGCGGTCGGCCTGTATTTGACCTATATCGGCGCCACCTGGCTCGGGCTCGATCCCTATCTGTCGCTCGTCCTCGTGCTGCCGCTGGTCACGCTGGCCGCCGCCTTTATCTACAAGCTGCTGATCGCGCCTGTCATCACCGCACCCGAGCACAACCAGATCGTGGTGACGCTCGGCCTTTCGCTGATCCTGCAGAACGCGATGCTGGCGCTGTTCACGGCGGATCTGCACACCATCCCTTCTGTAATGTCAGGCCATATCGTGCGCGTCGGCAATGTGTTCATTCAGGCCGCTGCCCTGATCGCCAGTGCGGTGTCGATCGCGCTTTGCCTCGGGCTGTACTGGTTTCTGCGGTCGACCGAACTCGGCCGGCTGATCCGTGCCGCAGCGCAGGACCGCGATGCGGCGCTGATGAGCGGCGTCAATGTCGACCGGATGTATCTGATCGCGTTCTGCATCGGCGTCGGCTCCCTCGGCCTGGTCGCGCCGCTGATCGCGCCGTTCAACTATGTCAGCCCGAGCGTCGGCTCCAATTTCACGCTGACCGCTTTCATCGTCGTGGTGCTCGGCAGCATGGGGAATTTCGCCGGCGCGCTGATCGGCGGATTCATCATCGGTCTCGTCGAGGCGGTCGGCGGCCTCATGACCGGCGGCTCGATCAATTTCATCATCACCTACGCCATCTTCATTCTGTTCCTGTTGTTCAAGCCGGAGGGGCTATTGGGAGGGCGCCGGCTATGAGACCGATGCTCGTTCTCGGCCTCACCGTCGCGCTGCTCGCCGCTGCGGCGCCTCTGTTGTCCATCTATGGGCAACATATCTTCGTGCTGGTGGCGCTTTACGGCTCCGTTGCGCTGGCCTGGAATATCCTGGGCGGGATGGCCGGCCAGATGTCGCTCGGCCACGCCTTGTTCGTCGGG
Source organism: Bradyrhizobium sp. (assembly GCA_041490045.1). Taxonomy (GTDB): domain Bacteria; phylum Pseudomonadota; class Alphaproteobacteria; order Rhizobiales; family Xanthobacteraceae; genus Bradyrhizobium. The sequence continues at coordinate 94,689 of JBGPSI010000001.1, read as the reverse complement.
GCAGGCGCCTATGTCTCGACCGCGCTTTATCTCAATCTCGGTGTCAGCCCGTGGATCGGTCTGGTTGCGTCGGCGGCCATCGGCGGCGGGCTCGGCGCCCTCATGGGCTACACGGTGTTCCGCCGCAAATTGTCCGGCGTCTATTTCGCGCTCGTCACGCTCGCGCTGGCCGAAATGGCGCTGCACATCGTCAGCAACATTCCTTCTCTCGGCGGCGCCAACGGACTGGCGATTCCGTCGAGGCCGGATTTCGCCAACTTCCAGTTCGGCTCCAAGCTCGGATTTTGCTACGCGGCGCTCGCCGTCCTCGCCGTGGTATCGAGTGTGATCCTCGCCATCCATCGCTCGCGCCTCGGCTATGTCTTTCTGGCGATCCGGGAAAACGAGCGCTCCGCGGCGGCGCTCGGCATCGACGTGGTGCAGGGCAAAGTGATCGCGGCGGCGATCAGCGGGGCGCTGGCGGCGCTGGTCGGACCGGTCTACGCCAACTACGTGCTGTTCATCGATCCGGAATCCGTGCTCGGCGTGCCATTGTCGATCGATGCGCTGGTGTTTTCGTTTGTCGGCGGCCTCGGCTCGCTGTTCGGCCCGCTGCTCGGCGCCGTCGTGCTGGTGCCGTTGACCGAACTGCTGCGAGGCATGCTGGCGGGCAGGCTCGCCGGCATTCATCTCATCGTCTACGGCGTCATCCTAATTCTGGTGATGCGGCTGGCGCCGCGCGGCCTTTGGGGCTTGCTCGTGGATTCGACCGCGCGGAGGACAAAATGAATCCGCCGCTGCTGCAGGTCCGCGGTGTCTCGCGCTGGTTCGGCGGCCTGCGGGCGGTCGACGAGGTGTCGTTCGATCTCGAAGGCCACGAAATCGTCGGACTGATCGGGCCGAACGGCGCCGGCAAGACCACGCTGTTCGAGACCATCTCCGGCTTCATTCGCCCCACCAAGGGAACGGTGACGTTCGACGGCCGGGATATCACCGGCCAGCCGCCGCATCGTCTGGCACGGCTGGGCATCGGCCGCACCTTCCAGATCGTGCAGCCGTTTCGCGAGGTCTCGGTGCTCGAAAATGTCATCGCCGGCGTGGTCGGTCCGAACCGCGAGATTTCGGATCCGCATGCCGAGGCGATGGCGGTCCTTACCCGCGTCAAGCTCGATCACCGCGCGGCCGCGCTGGCGCGCAATCTGTCGCTCCCTGAAAAGAAGCGGCTGGAGATTGCGCGTGCGCTCGCGACCCGTCCGCGGCTGTTGCTGCTCGATGAGGTGATGGCCGGCCTGACGCCTGCCGAGATCGACGAGATCATGGTGATCCTCGCCGATATCCGCCGCGGCGGCATCGCGCTGCTCATCGTCGAACACGTTATGCGCGCCATCATGTCGTTGTCGGATCGCCTCGTGGTGATGGCCAATGGGCGCAAGATCGCCGAAGGGCTGCCGGCAGCGGTCGCCGCCGACCCAGCCGTCATCGAGGCCTATCTTGGCAGGAGGCATCATGGTGCTGCTTGATGTCGCAGGCCTGTGCGCCGGCTACGGCGATGTGCCCGTGCTCAGGGGGATCGACCTCTCGATTCCCGCGGGCAGCATTACCGCGCTGATCGGCGCCAACGGCGCCGGCAAGACGACGTTGCTGCGCACCATATCCGGGATCATTCCCACCGAGGCAGGAACGATCCGCTACGACGGGCGAGACATTGTCGGGATGCCGCCGCAGGACATCGTCCGCGCCGGGCTCGTTCAGGTGCCCGAAGGCCGGCGGCTGTTCTCGGAAATGACCGTGTTCGAGAACCTCCTGGTCGGCTCGTCCTCGCCGGCCGCGCGCCGCAGCCGCGACGAAAACCTTGCCATGGTGCTCGAACTGTTTCCGAGGGTGCGCGAGCGCCGGGCACAGCGTGCCGGCACGCTCTCGGGCGGCGAACAGCAGATGGTGGCGATCGCGCGCGCGCTAATGGCGTCGCCGCGATTATTGCTGCTCGACGAAACCAGCCTTGGTCTGGCGCCGATCGTCGTCGACGAGATCTTCGTCGCGGTGCGCCGGCTGGCGGCGCAGGGCCTGACGATCCTGGTGGTGGAGCAGAACACCGCGCTGGCGCTTGAGGTTGCCGACCACGGCTATGTGCTTGAGCAAGGTCGCTTTGCGATTGCGGGCCCCGCGCCCAACCTGATGGCGGACCCGCGGGTCAGGCAGGCCTATCTCGGAATCTAGAAGTCAATGAAACAAGCAAGGGAGACGCAGATGAAACGCATGGCTGGTTTTCTTCTTTCGACGACGGTGCTGCTGTCGGCTTTCAATGCGACCGCCGCCGACGCGGTCAAGGTCGGCGCGGTCTATGCACTGACCGGTCCCGGCGCGGTCGGCGGCGGCGACGGCATGCGCGGCACGGAACTGGCGATCGCGCAGGTCAATGCGGCCGGCGGACTGAAAAATCACGGCGGCGCCCAGATCGAGCTGGTCAAGGGGGATTCGCAGAGCAAGCCGATCAACGCCGTCGGCGAGACCGAACGGCTGATCAACCAGGACAAGGTGATGCTGGTCATGGGGGCTGCGACCTCCAATGAAACCGTGCCGTTGTCGCAGGTCGCGGAAAAATACGGCATTCCGCACATCAATACGATTCCGCAGCAGGAATCCATGACCAACGGCAGCCTGAAGTGGACATGGTCGACCACGTTGATCGACAGCGACTATGTGTCCGGCATTTTCAACGCGCTGCAGATGGTCAACAAGCTCGATCCGAAAAAGACCAAAGTGGCTGTGCTCTGCCCGGACAATGAATACGGCATCGAGATGGGCAAGCAGCTCAAGGCCGAACTCGCCAAGCGCAAGGACCTGACGGTGACGTCGTTCATTGAATATGGCGCCGCGGCGCAGGACCTGCTGCAGCCGGTGCTCAAGCTGAAGGCGTCGCAGCCCGACATCGTGGTGCAGGTCGGTTATTTCCGGGCCGGCGTGCTGGCGTCGAAGGCCTACGAGCAGCTCGATTTCCATCCCGTCGTGATTGGCACCGGCGGCATGTCGGGCGATCCGAAGCTGCGGCCGGAGATCGGCAATCTGGTGGCCTGGCAGTTTGCGGTGACGCCGTTCTCGGCCGACCTTCCGGCGGCGGCGAAGGTCGGCGACGCCTTCGAGAAGAAATTCCAGCAGCCGCTGACGCTGAATTCCGCGCTCGGCTATTTCGGCACCATGGTCGCCATCAGGGCGCTCGACGCGGCGAAGAGCTTCAAGCCGGAAGACATCGCTGATGCGCTTCGGAAGGTGAAGGTCGGCAAGGACGAGATGATCACCTCGTCGGACTATCTCGAATTCGATGAAAACGGCCGCAACAAGGGCCGCGACACCACGGTGACCCAGTTCCAGGGCGACAAGCTCGTGACCGTGTGGCCGCCGGAGAAGGCCACGGCCAAACCCGTCCTCAGGGGTTTCAACACGCCTTGATCGGTCAGAAGGACGAGCCGTGATGGCGTCGACAGCACGTACAGCCGGAATGAGCATCACTACGGCGATCGCCCGTGCGCCGGGCGATCCGTTCGAGATCTCGACCTGCGAGCTGGCGGATCCGCAAGATGGCGAGGTGCTGGTCCGGGTGCACGCCTGCGGCATTTGCCACACCGACATGGCGGTGAAGCTGCAGCACATTCCGATCCCGATGCCGAAGGTGCTGGGACACGAGGGAGCCGGAATCATCGAAAAGGTCGGTCCCGGAACCACGCAGTTCCGGCCCGGCGACCACGTCCTGATGAGCTTCGGCTCGTGTGGCGAGTGTGCCAACTGCCGCGACGGCGCGCTCGGTTATTGCGACCATTTTCGTGACATCAACCTGTTCGGAAAAAGGCCGGGCGGTTCGGCGCTGACCCGGAACGGCAAGGAAATCGGCGGGCACTTCTTCTCCCAGTCCGCGTTCGCAACCCACGCCATCGCGACCACCCGCAATATCGTCAAGGTGGACGACGACCTGCCGCTTGAACTCGTCGCGCCGCTGGGATGCGGGATCCAGACCGGCATGGGAACGGTGATGCACGTGCTTCGGCCGCCCGCCGGCACATCGATTGCAGTCTTCGGGGTCGGAGCCGTCGGCCTCTCCGCCATCATCGCCGCGCGGATTGTCGGCTGCTCGACGATCATCGCGGTCGACGTCGTCCCCGAGCGCTTGCGCTTGGCCCTCGAGCTCGGAGCGACCCACGCAGTATCGGGCCTCTCGGAAAACCCGACCGCAGAGATTTTCGAACTCACGCGGGGCGGAGCAAATTTCTCCCTGGATACCACGGGCGTCCCCGCGGCCGTCGCCAATACGATCAATTGCCTGCGCGCGAGGGGCGTCAATGCCCAGGTCGCGGCGCCGCCTCGCGGCACGCTCTACGCGGCCGAAGCCAGCGTGGTGGTCGGCCGGGGGATCACCATTCGCGGCGTCGTGGAAGGGGACGCCAATCCGCCATTGTTCATCCCGCGGATGATTGGCTTCTTTCGCGACGGCCGGTTGCCGCTCGACAAATTTGTGAAGACCTATCCGCTCGAAAAAATAAATGAAGCCGTTGGCGACCTGGAGAGCGGCCGGGTGGTCAAGCCGGTGCTGGTCATGCGGTGAACACGCCGGAACGTCGTGAACAACTGACAGGGAGGAAGAACAGATGCTCGACAGGCCGCTGGATAACGCCATCGCCGATCACAAGACATACGGCAGCGTCGACGCACAGCACCGGCTGTTCGCCGGGTTGAGGCGCGACGACCCGGTCCACTGGACCCAACCCGACGGCTATCGGCCGTTCTGGACGATCACCAAACATGCCGACATCATCGAGATCGAGCGCCAGGCCGATCGCTTCATCAACCAGCCGCGGACAAAACTGCTCAGCATCGATTTCGAAACCAAGGTCCGGGAAGCCATGAGCGGCAAGCCGATGCTGGTTCGCGCGCTGCCGCAAATGGATAATCCGGACCATTCGAAGTACCAGAAGCTCACCCATGCCTGGTTCCAGCCGCGACACATCCGGACGCTGTCGGAGCGGATGGAGGCGCTGGCGAAGGAGAGCGTCGATCGTCTCTGCGCGATCGGCGGTGAATGCGATTTCTACAACGAGATTGCGATCTATTATCCATTGCGGGTTGTGATGACGATCCTCGGGCTGCCGCGCGAGGACGAGGCCCGCCTGCTGAAGATCACGCAGGCCTATTTCGGCGGCGGCGATCCGGAGATGCAGCAGGGCAACGACCTGATCGACGCGACCATGGCCTATGTCGACTATTTCAAGGACGTCGCGAAGGAGCGGCGGCAGAATCCCAAGGACGACGTCGCCACCGTCATCGCGACATCGGAAATCGACGGCAAGCCGATCGGCGATTTCGAAGCCTATTCCTACTACGTGGCGCTGGCGAGCGCCGGCCATGACACCACGAGCGCCACCATCGCAGGCGGGCTGCTCGCATTGATCGAGAATCCCGCTGTCATGGCTCGCCTGCAGAGCAATCCCGACATGCTGCCCGATGCGGCCGAGGAGATGGTGCGCTGGGTGTCGCCGGTCAAGCACTTCTTCCGGACGGCGGTCGCGGACTACGACATTCGCGGCAAGACGATCAAGGCCGGGGACAGCATTTTCATCAGCTACCCCTCGGGCAACCGCGACGAGGAAGCCTTCGATCGTCCGTTCGAATTCATTCCCGACCGTTCCCCCAACCGGCATCTCGGCTACGGCTACGGAATTCATGCGTGCATTGGCAGGCATCTGGCCAAGGCCGAAATCGTGGCGTTTTTCCGTGAACTCCTCAAGCGGATCGATCGGATCGAACTGGCCGGCAGTCCGGCCTGGACGGAAACCTCCTTCCTCGGCGGGGTGAAGCGGCTGCCGGTGCGGTATCGCGAACGATAGGCAGTCAAGACACAGCGAATGACCGGGGCTCGGCCGATCTGCCGAGCCTCGGAACGAGCCTTACGGCGAACAAGGATCAAGCATGGCCTACCCGAGAGCGCGCGCCCTCTATCACCATGACGACCTCCATCGTCTGATCAATCCGAAAGTTGTCGCCGTCGTCGGGGCGTCCGAGACGCGCGGCTCATTCGGCGAGCGCACGCTCTCCAACATGGCCGGTTTCACCGGCAAGGTCTTCGCGATCAATCCGAAGTACCAGAGCCTGCTGGGCCGGCCATGTGTGCCGTCGCTGGCGGATATGCCGGAAAGCCCGGATTGCGTGGTGCTCTGTGTGGCGCGGCAGATGGTGGAGGGCATGATCGAGGCCGCTGCGGCCGTGAAGGCAGGTGGGGTCATCGTCTACGCATCGGGCTTTGCCGAAACCGCAAAGCCTGATCGTATCGAGGCCCAGCAGCGCCTGATCGAGCTTTCGCAGCGCACCGGGGTGCGCGTGGTCGGGCCGAATTGCGTCGGGCTCGCGAACACCGGTTCGGCCGCCGGGCTGAACTTCATGCCGGATTATGCCGGCATGGGCCACCGGCGAGGCCCGATCGGCATCGTCTCGCAAAGCGGTGCGCTGGGGTACACCGTGCTGCAGGGCATGGAGCGCGGCATCGGGTTCTCGCACTATCTGGCGGCGGGAAATTCCTGTGACGTCGATGTCTGCGATTTCATCTCCTATCTCGCCGAGGACGACAACACCAAATCCATCATCTGCCTGCTGGAAGGCGTGAAGGACGGCGGGCGCTTTCTTCAGGCCGCGAGAAAGGCGCGCGACGCCGGCAAGGCGCTGGTTGTCTACAAGACCGGCAACAGCGAGACCAGCAGCAAGGCGGCGATGTCGCATACGGGAACGATGGTCGGCTCGGTCGTCGCCTACCAGACGGCGTTCGAGGAGACCGGCGCGATCGCGATCGACGATCTGGAGGCAGTGCTCGAGACGGCGTCGTTCTTTGCCAAGACCAGGGCGCCGGCCGGTGGGCGCGGCGTCGGAATCCTCTCGACCTCGGGAGGTGCCGCGGTGATATGCGCCGACAAGGCCGAGGCGCATGGTGTTCCGCTGCCGGCGCTGGAAGCAAAGACCGCGAAAGCACTGCACGAGGTGGTGCCCGATTTCGGTTCGGTCGCCAATCCGTCCGATCTCACCGCCGAAGTGCTGAAGACCTCGGAGACCTTCGGATTTTGCCTCGATGCCTTCATGAACGACGCCGGCTTCAGCGCACTGGTCATGCCGATGATCTTTGCGCACGCCTCCTCGAGCGGGGCACGGGCGCCGACCATCGTCGAGGCGGCGGCCCGCACCGATCGGCCGCTGGCGGTGGTCTGGATGAATGAATGGTACCAGGGGCCGGGCAGCGAACTGCTCGATGCCGATCCCAAGGTGTGCATGTTTCGCTCGGCCGATCGCTGCTTTGCGACCTTGCGGGCCTGGTTCGACTGGCACGAGCGCCGTCGGATGCGCCCACAAGCCCCAGCGGCGCGGCGATCGTCGCCGTCGGCCGGACAGGACGCACGCGCCATTCTTTCCGAGGCAAGGAGCCGCGGCGCGGCGCTGTCAGAGACGGATTCGAAGTGCATCCTCGGCTGCTATGGCATCGCGGTTCCCAAGGAGATCACGGCTCGTGACCCCGAACAGGCCGCTACCGCTGCAAGCAAGATCGGCGGTCCAGTCGCGATCAAGATCGTGTCGCCCGATATTCTGCACAAGACCGAGGCCGGCGGTGTCAGGCTTGGCTTGTCGACGCCGGAGAATGTCCGCGAAGCCGCCAGGAATATCCTGGCATCGGCCGCACGCTATGCGCCGCAGGCCCGGATCGATGGGATTAGCGTACAGCAAATGGCACCCGCAGGTGTTGAGATCGTGCTCGGCGTCAAGAACGACCGTCAGTTCGGACCCTTGGTGGCGGCCGGTCTCGGCGGGATCATGGTCGAATTGTTCGGCGATACCGCCGTGCGGCTTGCGCCCGTCGATGATGCGACCGCGCGCGCGATGCTCGATTCGCTGAAGAGCCGCACCCTGCTGACGGGGTTTCGCGGCAAGCCCGGCGTTGATGTCGACGGATTGGTCGATACCATCTGCCGGCTGTCCGAACTCGCCCATGACCTTGCCGACGTCATCGACCAGATCGACGTCAATCCGGTGATCGCGGGCGCCACCGGCGTGATGGCCGCCGACGCATTGATCGTATGCCGATGATGATGAGTCCGTCGATCCCGATGAGGGCAGCAAAATGACAAGAAGCGTCGCGATTCTCGGTGCAGCGGTGCTGCCGGTCGCCAAATGGCAAACGCCGCGCGACGCCGAACTGCAGGTGCTCGAACACGAAATCCTCGCCAAGGTGGTGATCTCGGCGGTGGCGGATGCGGGTGTCGAGCGAAGCGAGATTTCATCGCTCGCCTTTGCGCAGCCGCGCCCCTACACCCAGCAGAAATATTTTGCTACCTTCATAGCGAACTACCTGCGGCTGCCTTGCACCGGTTCGGTGCAGGAGGTGCTCGGCAACGGTATGACTGCGGCGCTGGCGTTCGAGGCTGCGGCGAACGACATCCGGCTCGGCAAATCCCGCGTGGCGCTTGCGCTTGGAATCAATTTCGAGTCGGCGATACCCGCGGTCGAGCACATGATGAATTCGATGCGCGCCACGGGCGACGTCGACTTCCACGCGCCGTTCGGGTTCACGCCGATTTCCTGGTACGCCATGGACGCCGCGCGCTACATCCACGAGTTCAAATCCTCCCGCGCGGAGTTCGCGAGCGTCTCGGTCAAGAACCGGCGGCACGCTTCGCTCAATCCGATCGCGCAGTTCCGCAAGCCCATTACGCTGGACGAGGTGCTCGCGCAAAAGCCGATCGTCGAGCCGCTCGGGCTCTACGAGGTGCCGCCGCGCGGCGATGGCGCCGCCTGCATCGTGCTGGTGGATGAGGAGATAGCGAAGGCGTCGGGCAAACCTTACGTCCGCGTCCGCGGCAGGGGCTTCTTCCACGAGGGCGCCCATCAGATCAACGAAGTGCCGAACGACATGATCGCTCTGGTCTCCGCACAACGGGCGGGGCAGGCGGCGTATCAGGAGGCAGGCGTGACGGCTTCGGATATCGATCTCGCCGAACTCTATGCGCCCTGTACCATCATCGAAATCCTCGCCAGCGAGGCCCTCGGCCTGGTGCCGCGCGGGCAGGGTGCCCGTCTTTGTTCGGAAGGCGTGACGTCGCTGGGCGGACGGATTCCGGTGTGCACGTCGGGCGGCCTGCAGTCGCGCGGCCACCCCGCGCACGTCACCCCGTTCTACAGCCTGTTCGAAGTCAACGAGCAGCTGACGGGCCGCGCTGGAGACCGCCAGGTCGCCGATGCGCGGCTCGCCGTCACCAGCGCCGAACTCGGCAATTACAACGCGGCGCTGGTCCATGTGCTGGAGGGGGTCCGATGACGCTCGCGTTGCAAACCATCGATCGCGTCCGCGCCTTTCCGCCGCGCATGACCGAATTCACCCGGCGGTTCTGGCAAGGCCTTGTCGCCGGACAATTTGAGACCACGCGATGCGAGGACTGCACGCGCCTGACGTTTCCGCCAAAACCGTTCTGTCCTCATTGCTGGTCGCAGAAGATTGCATGGGTGCCGCTGTCCGGCCGCGGCAAGCTCTATTCGCAGACCGTGGTCCATGCGGCGCCGGCGGTGTTTCAGGGCGACGTCCCGTACCGGGTCGGCATCGTCGATCTCGACGAGGGCTTGAGGATCGCGACCCGGGTGCTGGCCGATGTCGAACCGAAGCTCGACACCGCGGTGGAGATCGTGGTTCTAAATTACCGCGACGGACCGCTATTCGCCGCGCGGCCTTTATAACGCGGCCATCAGAGATCCAGCGTCAACACTGCCGACTTCGAGCGGGAGCAGCAGACCATGATCTTGCTGTTGTCGGCCTTATCCTCATCGTTGAGGAAGGAGTCGCGATGATCGGGGATGCCGTCGATCACCTTTGTTTCGCAGGTGCCGCAGATGCCGTCGGAACAGGAGAAGGAAATGTTGACGCCGTTGTCGAGCAGGATATCCAGGATGGTCTCCCCGGGCGGCACGGTCACGGTGCGTCCGCTGCGATGCAGGCGCACGTCGAAGCCGCCGTCCGCGATGCTATTCTCGGTCATTGCGCGCTTGCCCCTGCCGAACCCGGGTTACAGCGCATAGCCGAAATCGGCGCCGAGCTTCGCCTGCATATGCGGACGGCCGAAATCGGCCCATGACGTGGTCTCCGGCAGCGTCAACGAGACCGCACGGACCATGAAGGTGTCGGGATCCGTCACCCCGCTCGGCTTGATGCCGTGGTCCCGGTAGGCGTTGACAGCCTCCAGCAGCAGCCGCCGCGTCATCGCTATCCCGGTATCGCTTGATCCGAGATGCTCCTTGGTCCGGTCGAAGATCGGTTTGGTGCCGCTCTGGCAAGCGCCGTCCTGCACCCATAGTCCGGGCAGGCCGGAAAACCAGGTGTCGACCTGGCTTTGATAGTCGAACAGAAAGCCGTTTTCCCGCGCGAACTTTGTCCAGTAGTCGGCATAGGGCGTGGAGGGGTCCCGCTTGACGAAGGATTCCTGGCTCGCATGGGCGGATTCCCGGCCATTATGGCCATGTTCGAACACCTCGCGCATCCGCGCCGACAGCGGCGCGGACGGGTGGTAGGAAAACATCAGGCAGATCGTGTGATTGTCGTCCATCGGAACCCAGGCATGGCCGCTCAGTTCGGGAAATTTCGACTGCGGCGGCACCAGTGAATAGAACGGCAGCATGAACTGGTTGACCCGCCAGTAATTGGTCTGGTCATCCAGCCGCCGCTTCGCCGCGATGCTCATGCCGAAATCCTGCCGCATGCACTCGAATGTCGGACGCAGGTCGCGCGTCGCCAGCCACTTGTTGATAGCGCCCTTGAAATCGATGCGGCTGTGCAGGATCGGCGCATGGGCGGAATCGATTTCTCCTTCCAGCGCCTGCAGCCAGTTGCATTCCTGGATTCGCATCGAAAGATGGATGTTTTCGGCCGGAACCAGATTCCATTCCAGATTCGGCAATGGCGGCAGATCGCCGGTCTGCGGGCCCATATACGTCCAGACCACACCATTGCGCTCCCGGCAGGGATAGGCGGTGATCTTGACCTTTTCCTTCAGCCGGCTCTTCACCGGCTCGGCCGGCGTGTCCGTCACCGCGCCGGTGACGTCGAACTTCCAGCCGTGATAGACGCAGCGCAAGCCGCAATCCTCGTTGCGGCCGAACATCATCGGCGCGCCGCGATGCGCGCAGGCATTGGCGACGAGACCCACGCGCTGCTCCGAATCGCGGAACGCGACGAGATCCTCGCCGAGCAGCATGATCCGCTTCGGCTGGCCATCGGCGACCAGGTCCTTCGAAAAGAAAAACGGAATCCAGTACAGCCGGAACAGCGATCCCATGGCGGTGCCGGAACCCACCCGAACCAGCGTTTCATTGTCTCGGTGCGAAAGCATCGGCGTTCCTTCCCTGGGCTCTTCTTACCTTCGATGGCGTCAGTAATTGTCTTGCCGCGCCTGAGGGATCGCGGTGCGGTCGCGATCGATCAGGGCGACGATGTCGCTGGAGACGCCGGCCTGGCTAGCGACCCAGGCCGGGTCGCAATCGCGCAAGGGAGGCCGCGGCACCGGTGGCGGCCGGCCTTCGCCGACCATGCGGACGATGATTTCGATTCGGCGCCGTTCGAGAGCCAGGAGCGCTTCCTCGACGACCAGGGCTTCGGCGCTGCAGTCCGGCAGCTCGGGGTAGGCGACGCGCCTCACCCACGAACCCGGCGCGACCTCGACCGTTTCGGCTTCCAGGAGATACGGCACGCTCAGATATTCGCTCAGACGCAAGCCCTTTTGCTCCAGTTGATATACTACGTATACGTAATATATCAGATCACTGCAAGGACGTTTTGAACCGTGGCGGGCAGGGATGTCCGATGGAAAGCCGGCCGCGGCGCTAATCGCCGGCTTTTGCGGAACCGGGTTCCGCGATCAGCTTCATGCACCGCATGAAATGGGCACGGTCTTCGGCGGGCAGCGGCGCGAGCAGCGCGCCTTGCAGCTGGGCTGCGCCGCTCACGATCTCGAACAGCACGGCCTTGCCGGCGGGCGCCAGCAAGACTTCGGCGGAACGGCGATCGCTGCCGTTGTTGCGCTTGGTGATCAGGGATCGCTCCGCCATGCGATTGATCATCTCGCCCAGCGTGCTGCGATCGACCCTTATATGCTTGGCCAGTTCCGTCAGCGTCAGGGTGCCCTGCTGATAGAGCGTCAGCAGCACGCCGAACTGGCGCGGGGTGATATCGTTCTGTCCGGTCAATTGCTCGTAGAGCAGATGCACGCGGGTATCGAGCAGCCGCACAAGGAAACCGAGGCCCTTGTCGAGCTTCAGCCTGCGGGCGATTTCGTTCGGCGAATCGCCTTCCGCAGGGGAACGGGCATCCGCTTTTGGCGCTTTTGCCTTCATGGGCTTCTCACAGAACGAGACAATGCTCGGTGCTATAGCACTGAAATCACAAGAATCCCCATTCCCCGTTAGCAGGGATTTAGACTGGAGACAGGCGAATGGGCGATGAGGAGGATCCGGTGTTTCCGAAATTGATTCCGCAAGGGCCGGCAAAAAGGGCGCTTGGCGGCATTTTCGGACCGCCTTGCCTATTAGCGACGACTGGTAAATGTGTATAGGCCGCGGGTGGGTTTTCACTCCTATCGCGGCAACGTCGACACGGATCTGAAGAACGCGGCTGAAAGATCTTCTGCTGCATGGATCGACGAATTGATTGGCTATGAATCCACGGTTCGACGCAGCGAGAGCGAGCGCTACACCAAGAAGATCTACTTGCCGTGTCGATAGCCTCTCGGCCATGAACGGCTCATTGCTTGGCGTGCGACACCGCTCCGTGGAATTCGTCAGCGGCAGTACCGGTGTGACACGGGATGAGACCTCCCGTTGCGGGAACGATAAGCATTGGCCCTGCCGCCAATAATAGTTGTGCCAATGCCGATGGGACCGATGGGCACCAGCGATTGCTCCAGCGGTCGCTCCTATTGCTGCACCGCGCCGGCCGCCGACGGCTCCGCCAACAATGGCACCCGACACGGCACCGCGCGCGGAGTTGCTTTGCGCAAGGGCCTCGGCGAGAGAAACCGTTGTCGCAAGACCAAGCAGGAGCAGCAGGACTAAGCATCGCTTCATTTCACGGTTCCCGTCCTTCAACGCGTTTTGCAGCGGTTGTTTCCGTAGACCAGCACCGCGCCGGCCGAGCGAACGACCGTGACGTCGGCACCGAAGTCGGAAAAGTATACGCGATAGAGCCTGATGCGCTGTCCGTAAAAACCCTGCGTTCCCGCCGTGAATGTGCCGAGGCGGGAACGCTTTTCGGGAATTCGCCTATACAGGCGCTGCACTTTCGAACTTCTGCGGTGTTACACCTCTTATTTCCTGGCCTGCCAAAGACCGCTATCGCACGAGGACGGCTGCGCCCAACGCAATCACCAGAACGAGCAGTGAGACGCCGGCCACCGGCCAGGACCGAAGAGCTCCGTCCAATCGTTCCACCGCCTTGCCGCCCGCAGCCGCTCCTCTTGCCGCGCGGCTTTCCGCCGCCAGGATCCCTCCCTGAGGAACGGACTCCAACCATCGGGCCCACCGCCACAACCCGATCGCCAGGGCAGCGCCCAGCAAAACCGGCCAAAGCGCTTTCCAGACCATCTCCGGCGCAAATGGGTCAGGCAGCGTTCCTCTCGGGATAGCCAAATAGAGGGTCCACGGCATGACGATCGAAGCCGCCGCGACCGCCAGCCAGGGCAGGATGAGCCCGGCGGCCGCCTTCGCGTCCGGATCCCGTGACACGTTGCTCAGCAAGCTGCGCAGGAATTGCAACATCAGCACCGTGGTGCCGACCGCGGAGACAGTCGCAACGGTGCTTGCAGTGCCATCTCCCAGGGGGCCGTCGACGACGAGTTTCGCCAAGCCGCCGCCAGTAAGCGGCAACCCGCCAAGGCCCATGGCTATTAGCGCCGTTGGTAAAAGCGTCGGCCACAGATTTCTGCGTCCCGTGGCGGCGATCACACCCACGGAGAGGAACAGCGCTCCTTTGACCAGAATGTGGTTCGTGGCGTAGAAGGCGGTCGCCAAGGCCGCGCGGCCGTCACCGGCGATCATTCCGACGCCAACGACCGCCACCATGAATCCCATCTGGCTCACGCTCGAATACGCCAACACGACTTTGGGATTGCGTCTGGTGATCCCGACGACAACGCCGTAAAGGGCGGAAAACAGTCCGACGGCGGCAAGTGCCGTGCCCCAACCGGCTATCGCAGCTTCGAACGGCAGAAAGCGGATCATTCCAAGAATGCTTGCCTTGACAACCGCGCCACTCAGCACTGCGGCAGCCGGCGTCGGTGCCTCTGCGTAGGCCAGCGGCATCCAGAAATGAAACGGTACGAGGCCTGCCTTCATGCCGAAGCCAGCTATCAAGAGGGAGAGTATCAGACCGCGCTGAGGCGAGATCGCCAGCGCGCGCACGGCGTCACGGATCAACAGACTGTCACCGGGGATTTGCGCCGCGAGCATCACGAACGCCATCAGCAGCAGGGATTCCGCCAGCAGCGCGATCCCGAGATAGATCGCGCCAGCGCGCCAAGCGCGGGGCGTCTCGTGGTAGATCACGAGACCGCAGGCTCCGAGCGAAAGCAGCGCGAGGAAGAAATAAAAGCCTACCATGTCGGCCGTCAGAAATACCCCGATGCAGCCTGTCAGCGCCATCAACCAGCACACGACGAACCGCCCCTGGTTCTGCCGGGATTTCAGATAGGGTCCAGCATAAGCACCTGATGCGATCCACAACAGCGCCGCGCTGCCGAGCAGCAGGGCGCCCGGAAGGTCGAGGACAAAACTCAGATGAATACGCGTGGATCCGACGAGCAGCGGGGAATCGTCCCCGACAAGAAACACAGCGGCAAGTGCGGGTACCGGAGCGAACGGCAGGTACTTAGGCATTCTGCCCAACGCCGCTGGCCGGAGGCACGCCAGCAGCATTCCGAGTGGAACCAGCAAGGCGCCCGCCAGCAAGACCTGTGCATCCATCATCGCAGTGCTGCCATCGTTGCTCCGGGGCGAACCTGCAACACATCAACAGGACCGAGCGCCACGAAACCCAGCAATAGGGAGAACAGGGCCAACATCAGCGTTGCAGCCTCCCGGTACTTCGGCACGGCGGCGCACAGCTTCAGAGGCTGCGCCGGCGATACCAGCGAACGAGAGACCACGATGAAAACGTAGCCGCCGGCGAACAGTCCGCCCGCAACCAGCACCATTGCCCACCGCCATTGCCCGGTTGAGATCGCGGCGTCGAGCAATAGCCACTTCCCGAGAAACCCCGCGCTTGGCGGCAATCCGATCAGGCACACGCCGCCGATTGCGAATGCAAACACCGTCATGGGAAGCGCCCGCGCGGCTCCTGCGAGCTCGGCGATGCGGTCGTGTCCGAGCGCCGTGTAGATAAGTCCGGCGGCCATGAACATGGCGGCTTTTGCGGTTGCGTGCGACATCGCCAGAAGCATGCCGCCGGTCAGAGCCCTGTCACTCCCTGTTTGCGCCGAGACGCCGTCGAAGGCGAGGGGGAACATCAGAAAAAGGTAACCGATCTGCGCAACCGTCGAATAGGCGATCAGAAGCTTGAGTCGCTTCTGCTGCAACGCGACCACGCTGCCGAACACGATCGCGCCTGCCCCCAGGGCGCCGACGAGTTGCGCGCCGGCAAAACCGAGCATGCCCGGCATCGCGTCGAACCAAAGCCGGACGACGAGAAAAAACGACCCCTTCACCACGACCGCGGAAAGAACGGCGCTTGCGGCTGCCGGAGCGCCAGCATGGGCGGGGGGAAGCCAGAGATGCAGCGGGAACAATGCCGTCTTGGCGAGGAGTCCGACAGTCATCAGCACAGCAGCGACGAGCGTCGCGGTCTCCATATCAACCCGTTGAGAAAGCAGATCGATGTCGAGAGTGGCATAGCTGCCGTACAGAAGCGCCGCTCCAACCAGATACAGAATAGAGCCGAGCAGGGCAAAGAGCAGGTATCGTAGTGCAGCCTGTATCGTCTCCGCACGGCCGTCCAGACAGACGAGCGGCACCGCGGCGAAGGTCAATAGCTCCAGCGCGACGTACAACGTGAACAGATCTCCTCCCAGGAAAATCAAATTCATCGCACCCCCGATCGCCATCAGCAGTATCCAGAACACGAATGGCGCGCGAGCTTCGAGCGGCTGAGCACGGGTATCGAAATCCGCGTGCGCGAATACACCGATGACGCAGATGACGACCGCCGTCGTTACCATCATCGCCGCCGAAAGTCCGTCGGCGCGCAACGCAATGCCGAGCGGTGGCTGCCAGTCTCCCACGACGTAGATCAGCTGGCGGCCGCTTCGCCACAGGCCGGCAAAGATAGCGGAAGCCACAATGAGGTTGGCGGGGAGAAGAACCAGCGCAACCTGTTCAACGTGCCGTCCGCCGGCGACCAGCGACAATAGAACGGCCGTGACCGGCAATACGATTGCCAGAACAAGGAGAATTCCACCGCTCGTTGTCGCGTCGGGCAAGATATTGTGTCCGCGGTCAAGGGTTGTCGTTTTCGCTGCTTTGGTTTACGGGGCTGTCCGAGCTCAGCGTAGCTCGGCCTGTTTCCTCCAGAAGGCGCAGTACCAACGCGATCGCCAGCGCTGTGGCCGCGAACGCGACAACGATTGCGGTAATGACCATCGCCTGGGGGACCGGATCGCCCGGAAATCCGGCCGCTGCAGCCCTTCTGGATATGGAGCCGAATATCAGAAAGACGCCGCTGCCCAGCAGATTGAACGCCAGTATCTTTCGCAAAGGCTCGGGATTCGTGATGAGCCCATACAGCCCCAAGCCTACCAGTGCGGCGCCACACGACCCGAACAACGTTGCGTCACTCATGGCTGTTGCACCGGTTTTGGCGGGCCTGCGGCGAGCATCGCGAGGGCGGCCGCGATCGAGATCGTGAGAGCGACTTCAATCACGACAATCAGGGGTTTGGCGCGGCCGGCCGGGTAAGCAAGAAAGCCATTGGCCCACACGAGCCCGGCCAATCCAACGGTGAGGAAGATGATCGGTCCCACGACAAGCCCAATGCGCAACCAGGGCTGCCGGATCGAAGGTGGGTCCTCCAGCCGCGCGATGATCACGAGGAGCCACATCGCTGCCAGGATCGTGCCGCCCTGAAAGGCGCCTCCAGGGTCTGTCGCTCCGACCCAGCACATATAGAGTCCCACCACTATTCCCACCGGCGGCAAGATTTGGGCAAGGAATGTCAGCGTGCTGCTTGGCCGTTCGTAGACACGCAGACCGGGTATCCCGTTCCACGCATGGTTCGGCGCCAGCGACCACACGCCAAGCAAGGCGAACAGCAAAACCACTTTCTCCAGCAGCGTGTCGAGTGCACGGTAAGCGAAGAGAACGCCGGCCACTGGGTTCCCGAGCCCGGTATGCACCAGATTTTCCATCACTGCCGGCGCGAGCGTGGGGACGACCTCAGGCGACAGCAGTAGCGCCCCGGCCAGGCCGGCGGCTACCAGCGCACAGAAGAAACCCGTGGCCAGTCGAACCGCCATACCGATCCGGGTACTGTCGAGTGCCGCGGTACGCAGGCGCGCGGCCGCACCCAGCAGCAACGTTCCGGTCATTCCGCCGCCAATTGCCGCCTCCGTCAGCGCGACGTCGATTGCGGAGAGCCTGACCCAGACAATCGCCAACAGAAGTCCATAGATCACGAACGCGATCACGGCATCGAACGCCGTCCGGGCAAAGATCGTCGAAGCGCCGATCGCCAGGACCAGCAACACAAGGCCAGCATCGGCGAAAGACCAGATAGTCATGCACGTGGTCCCCGTTCTCGAACTCCACCTGCGATGAGCTGTGTCACAACCGCACCGGAAAATTGGACGAGCAGCCAGACACTCACCAGTTTAAGCGCACTGAAAAATCCATCGGCCTGCGGCAACAATCCCAAAACCACAAGACCGAGACCAAGATTATCCACCTTGGTCAGTGCGTGCAGACGTGTCAGCGCGTCCGGGAAGCGGATCAAACCGACCGTCCCCGCCAGGAAGAACAATGCTCCCGCCGAGAGGGTGAAAACGGTGAACAGATCGCGTGCGAACGCCATACGCCTCACCGCCTTTGCGCTGTGTTCTCCGGATCGGACGCGTCCCGGACGAACGCGACCGCTGCAAACGCGGCAAACAGGGCCAACATCAATGCCACGTCAACCGTGGGCGAGGTCTCCGTCGCAACGGCCAGTATCAGAAGTATTGCCACGCCACCGGTGCCAAGCAGCTGGGCTGCCATGATGCGGTCAACCTCGGCCGGTCGCCGAAGAATGATGATCAAGCTGCAAGCGACCATCGCCAGGATGAAGCTTGCGATCAGGAACAGGAAGCTATCCATCCGGGTCGACCCCTCCGAGCGTCCGGATGCAGAGCGCTTCCTCCGCCGACAATTGCTCGATCACCGGCTGCGTCACATCAAGACAATGAATGGTAAGTCCGTTGCCGTCCGCCGAACCGCAGGGAAGCGTGCCCGGCATCAGGCTCGTAATGGCGCAGAACACGTTTCTCCTTGTGCCCGGCGGAAGTCGAGGCTGATAGATGACAAAGCCCGGGTGCAACGGCAGCCGGGGGTGAAGCGCCCGCAACGCGACCTCCGTGCCGGCAACGATCGACTGGTGCAGGAAGTGCAGCAGGAATTTGGCCATGGAAACGGCATGCAGGGTCGCTTGCGGCGCCGGCATCAGCCGCAGGCTTACCCAGCTTGCCGCCACGGCCGTCAGCAGTCCCGGCACAAGATCGGCAGCGGCCGCGTTGGTCAGCACCAGCCAGAGACCGAAAAATACGGCCCCCCGGGACAGCGCGGCCGCAACGGCGCGTGGCGCTCTGACGTCTCGAACTTCCGTTCCTGGAGCGTTCATGAGCGACTCCGAATACTGGCCTGCCCCCCGATTGCGCTTTTGGTTTCGCTGCGGACCGCGTCAGGCGCGGGCGATGGCGGTAGAGCTAACGAACATCTCCGGTTTTCCTCGATTTTTGCCTCGCCTTGGGAGTCGAGACGGGTTGCTGTTGCACCGGCGGCTGTTCGGCGGTCAAGGGATGCGCGGGCACCTTGAGCCGGTCGATACGGACATCGTCCCGGATGGCGTCTGTGTCCAGCCTGCTACCGCGGTCGACGGAATCGCGGGGCTCTGCCCTAACGGGAGAACCCAGGCACAACAAAACCATGGCAGCAGTCACAACAATCAACGTTTTCATCTTCATTTCCTGATGACGGCGGCTCAAAAGGCGAAATCGAGTCTGGGGCCGACCTGGAAGTCGGTGTAGCGCCGAATGGCTACGTTCGACGATCGGGCTTCGTACACAACGTTGGTCGTAAGGGAGACATTGCTCCTGATATTGTATTTCAACCCAAGCGAGGCGGAATAGATCTGGTCTTGCCGACCCCTGTTCAGACCGTCGCTGAACCAAAACGCCTCGATGAGCGGCGTGCTGACGACAGACCACTTCGAATTAAGGTATACTTCGATGCCGACCAACCCATCGAGTCTCCAGCGCCGGGCCTCGGCGAGATCAGAGAAGCGGTAAGTGAGCAGGACGAGCGGCGATAACCTCACCCTTCCGAAGCTGAAGTCGCGCGAGACCGAGCCGCTGACGTCGTTGGAGATGAATGCGAGATCGCGGAAGACGCCGTCGTAGTCATACCGGTTTTCGTAGATACCGGTTATTCTCCAGCCGTTGAGATTTTCGGTCAGCCGCGCTCCCAGACGGGCGATCGCGGCGTTACCATCGTGCTCCGTCGCAAACGAATCGAACTGCCCTCTGGCGTAGAGCCGGTAGGACAGATCGGGAGACAACTTCCCGTCCAGTCTCGCGCTTACGTCCGGCTCATAAAAGAAATCCCGGCGCCGGTCGTCACGGCTGAAGAGCGCGTTGTCGGTATAGGTTGGCGACAACGATCCAACGACGCTCCAGCTTGGGGCCATTGACGTGTAGGGGATCTCCTTGAGCTCGGTCAGGTCCAGTTCCGCGGCAAACGCCCCGCTCGCGCCAAACAATCCCAAAACCGATAGCAGACCTCTAGATCCGCGCATTGGAATCTCAAGTGGCCATTACCAGTGGTTGCCAAGGCATATTGACGTTACGCCCCGCGAGTGGCTTGTCAACGATTCGTAGGACTCCCAACCTCATTCTCCGAGTTGCGTGGCAGACAAATCACACATTGGATCTTCGCGCGCTTCCTCCTTGGGCGGAGCCGTCGTCCGCCCGGCATTCGCTCACTTCGTCATGGTGCGCGGCTTTGCATGCCGGCGGCTGCACTCTTAGTAGTCCACCGCGTCGCGGCTGATAGGACAGGTCATGCAGTGTCCACCTCCGCGCCCGCGACCCAACTCTGCGCCGACGATTGTGATGACTTCGATGCCTTCCTTGCGCAAAAGGGTGTTGGTGTAGGTGTTGCGATCATAGGCGTACACCACCCCAGGCGAGGCGCAAACGAGGTTGGCGCCACTGTCCCATTGCGTCCGCTCGCGCTGATAGTCGGTGCCGCCGGCCTCGACAACGCGAAGTTTCTTGAGACCGAGCGCTTCCTCGACAACACTGACGAATGACTTTTCCTCCCGATGCAACTCGACGCCGCTTGGCTCATTGCTCGGACGATACGAAAATGTGCGGGTCTGGTTCATGAAGTCGGGCGCGAGCAGAACGCAGTCGCGGTCGGCGAAGGTAAACACGGTGTCGAGGTGCATGGCGGCGCGTATCTTGGGCATCGCGGCGACGATCACCCGTTCCGCCGCCTTTTTCTTGAACAGCGTCGCAGCGAGCTGGCTGATAGCCTGGCGAGAGGTGCGTTCGCTCATGCCAATGAGAACGACACCCTTGCCAATGGGCATCACGTCGCCGCCCTCCAGCGTGGCTAGTCCATGATCCTGGGTGGGATCGCCCCACCAAACGTTGACCTTACCCGCGAAATCGGGATGGAACTTGTAAATCGCCGTGGTGAGAATTGTTTCCTCGTGTCGTGCCGGCCAATAGAGAGCGTTGAGTGTCACGCCGCCATAGATCCAGCACGTTGTATCGCGCGTGTACAACGTGTTGGGCAGCGGCGGCAGCAGGTACTCGGTCGCACCTGCCGCCTCCTTGACCATCTTGAGTGCCGCGCCGCCATGTGTTTCCGGAAAGTCATGTGTCGAAAGACCGCCGATCAATGTTTCCGCCAGTTTCCGGTCGACGAGGCCGGAAAGATAGCTTCTCAATTCGTCGATGAAACCTAACCCCACTTGATTTGGTACGACCTGGTTGTCAAGAATCCACTTCTTGCCTTCAGGCACCGCCACCGTTTCGGCCAGCAGGTTGTGCATATCCAGCACTTCAATACCCCTGTCGCGCATCTTCGTGACGAAGTCGAAGTGGTCGCGCTTGGCGTTATCCACCCACAGGACGTCATCGAACAGCAGTTGATCGCAATTGGACGGCGTCAGGCGCGTGTGGGCGAGGCCTGGCGCACAGACCATCACCTTTCGCAGCTGACCAACCTCGGAGTGCACACCCAGTTGGACGTCTTTCGTACTTGCCATGATGGACTCCCAGGCATTGGACTAAATCGTGATGTAACCGGTGACCAGGCCATGGATGCCGACAAGGCACCCCACGACCGCAACGCCGAACAATATCCACTCGGCCGGGCTGAAGACCCGTTCGCTCATTTCCCTTCGCGTGATGTAGTAGAGTATTGTCCCGGGGGCGTAGATGATGAATCCCAGCAACAGGAACTTCGTACCGCCGGCAAACAGCAGGAAGATCGTGTAGATCGTCGCCAGAACCGCGATGATCGTGTCTTTGCCGACGTCCTGGGGAGTCTTCTCGTAAGTCTCTCTCCGAAACACAAGCATCAATGCAAATGCCGCGGAGAGGAAGTAGGGAATCAGCGACAGATGGCTGCATAGCGACAAAGCAAAAGTGAAAGCGTCATCGGAGAATAATGTGGCGACGAGCACCGCTTGAATCAGTAGGGTGGTCATCAGCAGCGCTGACGACGGCACCTGATTGGCGTTCTCGCGCGCCAGGAAGGCCGGCATGTCCTGTCTCTTCGCTGCAACGGACAGCACCTCAGCGGCCATCAGGGTCCAGGCCAGGTAGGCGCCTAATACCGAAACGATAACCCCGGCGCCGATGAACACGGCGCCCCAGTGGCCGACGGCGGCCTCGAGAACGCCACCGACTGACGGCTGGCGCAGTTGCGCGAGTTCTGTTCGCGGCAGGATACCGTAAGACAGGATCGACACGGATGCGAACAGCGCAAGTACACCCAGGAAGCCGCTCACCGTGGCGATACCGACGTCTTCACGCCTTTGCGCAAGCCGTGAATAATTGCTCGCGCCCTCAATGCCCAGGAACACGAAGACGGTGACAAGCATCGTGGATTTCACCTGTTCGAACAGGTTTCCGTAATCTCCGGACGCGCCTCCCCACAGATTGGCCACGAACACATCGGGTTTAAGAAAGAAAATCGTCAGGACCAGGAACAACAGCAGTGGAACGAGCTTGGCGATCGTTACGATCGTGTTGATCGCTGCTGCTTCCTTGACTCCACGCAGCACGAGGAAATGAAAGGCCCAGATTCCCACGGAAGAGAGCGCAACTGCGACGACGGTGTTTCCTTGTCCCAGAACGGGAAGAAACGCGCCGAGCGTGGATTTGATGAGGATCCAGTACGAAGCGTTGCCGACGCAGGCGCTCGCCCAGTAGCCGAACGCAGAGAAGAAGCCGACGTAGGGCCCAAAGCCGGCCCGAGCGTAGGCATAGACGCCTGCATCGAGATCGGGCTTTCGATTGGCCAGGGTCTGAAACACCAACCCCAGCATCAACATGCCCGCTCCGGCGATCGCCCATGCGACGAGTGCCCCGTAAACGCCGGTCGCCTGTGCAAAGTTGCGGGGGATCGAAAACACGCCGGCCCCGACCATGCCGCCAACCACCATCGCAGTCAGCGTCATCAACGGTAGCTTTTGTTCAACTGCATCCTTGCTCATCGCGGCGCTTTCCTATTCCCCATACTCCGATTGGCGGGCTCGGAGCTGACCTGCGCTCTCGCGATCTGCTGAAGAACCGTGCCGGTTTGGGAGTCGATTTCCTCTTCCCGGAAGATGTCAGCGCGGTCTATGACACAGCCGAAAGCCTGCCAGTTACAGCTCAAATGAAGCTGCAGCCATGTTGGAAAAATGTCGTCCGCGCAGTTTCGATAAGCGGGCGAAAGCCGCATCGAATTTCGCGTGATCATCTCCTCCAAGAATGGCACCCGCATACTGCACATTCGGGTTGCGAACTGACATCGGGTAATCACCCGGTCAAAGATGGGAATTCACCCTAATCGCACTTTTCGCGCATCGAGCCTTCGGCAATGAGCAAAGCCTGGCGATGGCTTCTACGGATCCGAATGCACGCTGGCAGCAGCCTGCTTCGCCGGATTGATGGTCTCGCGGAACGGCTCCGATGGGCCCTCGAATCCTTTGAACCAGACAACATACAATGTCGGCAGGAAGATCAGCGTCAGAATGGTTGCGACCAACAGGCCGCCCATGATCGCAAACGCCATCGGCCCCCAGAACACCGTTGGTGCGATTGGAATCATTCCGAGCACCGTCGAAACCGCCGTCAGCATGATAGGCCTAAAGCGGGAGCTGCTGGCATCAATCGCCGATTCCCAGACGGTTTTTCCCTGTTCCCGCTCCGCATCGATCTGCCCAATCAGGATTACGGCGTTCTTGGTAATCATGCCGACCAGCGCCAGAATGCCGAGGATCGCAACGAACCCGAGCGGTCTGCCGGATATCATCAGTGCTGCAACGACGCCGATCAACCCGAGAGGGGCGACGCTGAGGACCAGAAACAGCCTCTGAAAACTCTGAAGCTGCACCATCAGGATGCTGAACATGATGAGGAGCATTATCGGCACGACGGCAATGACTGACGCCTGCGATTTCTTGCTCTCTTCCACCGTTCCGCCGACAACGATGTTATACGATTCCGGAAGAGTCTTTGTCAGGGTTTCCACCGACGGGGAAAGTGCGGTGACCACGGTCTCCGGCAGAGTACCCGGAACGATGTCGGCCAGCACGGTCAGTGTGGGCACGCGGTCGCGCCGCCATACCAGGGGCTGCACCTGCTCATAATCGAAGGTCGCAAACTGGCTGAGCGGGACCGTACGCCCGCCTGGCACCGGGACCTGCAGGTTGCGCAGGCTTGAAAGCGAGACACGTTGCTCGTCCGTCGCTCGCACGACGACATCGACCAGATAGATATCATCGCGTACCTGGGTCACCGAGGTGCCCGAGAGGACGGTATTTAGCACACTGCCCAATGCCTGGGAGCTCAGGCCAAGCAAACGGGCCTCATCCTGATCGACACGAATGCGCACCTGGCGTGCCGGTTCGATCCAGTCGTAAGCGACATCTCCGATTTTGGGATTGGATGCGACGACCCGCGCCAGATTGAAAGCGATCTCCCGAACCGCGCTGACATCGGGACCGCTGACACGATATTGCACCGGCCAACCGACCGGCGGCCCAAGCTCGAGGGGAGACACCCGGGTGATCGCACTTGGAAATTCGTTGGCCAGGAACTTTACCAGCTTTTCGCGCAGCCGTTCGCGTGCCGGAACGTCCTTTGCAACGATCACCGCTTGGCTGAAAAAGGAGTTCGGCAATTGAACATCGAGCGGCAGGTAAAAACGAATGGCGCCGCGTCCGACATAAGTGCTCCAGCGGTCGACGTCTGGATTCCCCTTGAGAAACGCGTCGAATTTCTGCGCGGCCGTTTCACTGGCATAGATCGACGCATTCTGCGGCAGGCTTATATCTACCAGCAATTCCGGACGATCCGACGACGGAAAGAATTGCCGGGGAATGAGCGGGAGTGCCAGGATCGATCCTGCGAACAGCGCCAGCGAGAGTGCTATCGTCAGCCACTTCGCCCGCAAGGCCGAGGTCAGGAAACCGCGATAAAGCAGAAACACCTTGCCGGGGCCAGTGGTATTCTCCGTCTTCGGGGGCTTCAAAATGATGACACCCAGCAGCGGTGCAAAAACGACCGCAACGAACCAGGACACGATCAGCGCGATACTGACCACTGCGAAGAGCGAAAAGGTGTATTCCCCCGCGGAACTTGCGGCGAATCCGACCGGAACGAAGCCCGCAATGGTCACCAGCGTTCCTGCCAGCATGGCGAACGCATAGGTTCGGAACGCAAATGACGCGGCCTCGACCTTGCTGTCGCCCGCTGCGAGGCGGTTGAGCGTCGCATCCGTGGTAGTCATCGCATCATCAACCAGCAATGCGAGAGCGATTATGAGTGCGCCAAGCGATATGCGCTGCATATCAATCCCCGCCAATTGCATGACGGGAAAGACGATTGCAAGCGTCAAGGGAATGGAAAGCGCGATGATCAATCCCGGTCGGATGCCAAGACTGATGAAGCTCACCACGAGGATAATGCCGATTGCCTGCAACAGAGACGTCATGAATTCGGAGATCGCGGCGTCAACGGTGACGGCCTGGTCCGCGACGAGCGTCGGCTCGATGCCGATGGGCAGATCCGCGGTGATCCTGGCCATGGTGCGCTTGAGGTTTTTGCCGAGCGCGAGAATGTCGCCGCCATCGCGCATGGCAATGGCCAGGCCGATGGCGGGTTGACCGTTAACGCGAAACTGGGGTTGCGGAGGATCGGCGTAAGCGCGCCGTACCTGAGCGATATCGCTGAGACGGAGCATCCGTCCGCTAACGACGAAGTTTACATTGGCCACATCCTGCTCGGAATGAAAAGCGCCCGACACCCGAACTGAAAGGTCTTCGCGCCCCGTTTGGATCGTGCCCGACGGGCGGATCACATTCTGCGCCTGTAGCGCCGTAATCAGCGCCGAACGGTCGATACCGAGGCTCGCCAACTCCTTCATCGAAAACTCGACGAAAATCCTTTCGTCCTGCGCTCCCAGCAGTTCGATCTTCGATACGTCGGGAACGAGAAGCAGCCTCGAGCGAATGTCTTCGACATGATCCCGAAGTTCCCGGTGGGTAAATCCGTCGCTGGTGAAGCCGTAGATGATTCCGAATGTATCGCCGAAATCGTCATTGAAGCCCGGGCCGATGACGCCCGCGGGCAGCGTGTGGCGCATATCGCCGACGTTCTTGCGAACCTGATACCAGGTGTCAGAGACCTGCTTTGCGTTCGCGCTGCCTTGCAGATTGACGAAGATCGTCGTGACGCCGGCGCGGGTGAAACTGCGCAGGAAATCCAGGTGAGGCGTTTCCTCCAGCGTGCGCTCGAGCCGTTCCGTGACCTGTTTTAGGGTTTCCTCGACGGTGGCCCCGGGCCAACTGGCCTGGACCACCATCGTCTTGATGATGAAGGACGGATCTTCGCTGCGACCGAGCCGCGAATACGACACGGCCCCCGCAGCAACCGCAACAATCATCACATAGGCGACGAGTGAACGGTGGTTGAGTGCCCATTCCGAAAGATTGAAGCCGATCATTGCTCTGACCCGAGGATCCGAACCTTTTGTCCGGGGTGCAGAGCCTGCACCCCAGCTGTCACGACGATTTCACCCGCGTCGAGCCCCTGTGACACGACTACCTGCGCCTCTTCGAAGCGCAACACGTCGACATTTCTTATCGAAACCGTCCGGTTCGAGGGGTCGACGATCCAGACGGCGGGCTGCTGATTTGATTTGGTCAGCGCCGTTGCGGGAATTTCGATAATTGGCAAGGCAGTGGTTTCCAGGCGTCCGGTAACCGTCGCCCCGAGCCGCATTGCCGGCGGCGGATCGGTCAAGCCGACCTTGACTTGAAAGGTCCGCGTTACCGCGTTGGCTTGCGCCGCAACCTCGCGAATGCGGCCACTTGCCGTTACTGTTGAATCATCGGTCAAGCTCACTGTGATCTGCGGATCACTCGGTGCCGACCGGATCACTTGAGCCGGCACATCGAAGACTGCGTCGCGGCCGTCATGGCGTGCCAGTCTGACGATCATCTGCCCGGCCTGAACGACTTCCCCGGCGCCGGGACCGATTGCCGTTATGACGCCCGGCGCGTCCGCCTTGAGTTCGGTGAAACTCACCTGATCATGTGCGATCTTCAATTGTGCCTCGGCCGCATCGACCTGCGCCTGGGCAGTGTGCAGCCCCTGCGTAGCGACCTCGAAATTGGCGCGGGTGGTCCACCCCTGACCAAGCAGCGTCTCCTGACGATCGAAATGACTGCGCGCCTGGGTCAATTGCCCTTGCGCGGCCGCGAGGCCCGCCTGCGCTTGACGCAATGCGTTCAACTCGTTCTGGGATTCGAGCTTCGCGACGACCTGTCCGGGTTGCACCCGATCTCCAAGCTTACCGCCGTTCTCCAGGAGGCGGCCTGGTATCCGAAATGCCAGTGCTACTTCGTCTTCCGCTTCGACGTGGCCGGTAAACGAAAGCGGCGTGCCGGCCGTGCTTTGCTCGATCGTCGCCGTTCGGACGGGACGGGCTACCGGAGCAGCGGCTTCCGGCTCTTGCTGACACGCCGCGAGCAACAACGCGGATAGTATGCCAAAGAGCACATTTACAAGAATTCGACTGAAAATCGGCCGACAGACCGTTGCAGGCATGATCCCATCCTCGGTGCGCCGCAAATGTTGCGGCTTGAAGCGTGCTCGCTAGATCGTCCAGCGCCAAGGCGAGCGGTCACCTAGCGAAATGCATCAATCCTCGAATGGTAAGTTTGGACTTGGAAAGCGCCCTTCGTTATCGGCAAATGTACTGACCGCAGCAGGGATACTGGGTAGGTCTCCCGAGCGGATTCCACCGGCATGCAAAGGTGAACAACGACAGTGGTGCTGCACTAACAAGGTGCGATTGTTTTAGCTAAAGTAGCCGAACGACCCGCTGTAGTTGCCACAGTTCTTTCACTTGACTCGACCGTGCACCGTTCTACATATGTCGGCAGGAAGACAGATCGGCAATTGCCCTTAGGGAGAAATACGCGGCCTTTCCTCGCTCTCAAATTGTCGGGCGTAAAACAATGAAGGAAAAGAAAGCCGGCCCAAGAATACCCTCCCGAATTTACCTTCGGTCAAAGAACGCAACTGCTAATGACCGCGAGAGTGACCCTGCAGGCTTTCGTGCCCCTGCAAGCCTTTCGGACGAGATTGTTGGCGCTCGTCTGTTATCGCTTCAGGAAGAAATAGCGCAGCGGATCGCATCCGACCTTCACGATTCAACCTGCCAGCACTTGATTGCGGCGAGCCTAAGCCTGCTACGGCTGAGGCGCTCGGCAAACGATGCGGTTTCTGCGGAGAAAATCTGTGACGAAATCGACGTCTCAATCAACCAGGCGCTCCGGGAAATCCGCGCCTATTCATATTTGCTGTATCCCCAGGATCTTCTCAACGACGGGCTGAAGAGAACAATCGAAGAATACGTAAGCGGTTTTTCCGCGCGCACCTCTTTGAAGGGCATCGTCGACATCACGCCCGAGGTGCGCAGGTTGCCGTACGAGACGCAGTGCTCGCTGCTGAGACTCGTTCAAGAAGCGCTCACGAACGTGTTTCGGCATGCCAACGCGACAAAGGTCAAGATCGCAATTGAAGCCATGAGGAATGCTCTGCGGCTTCGGGTGATTGACGACGGCTGCGGGATTGCGGTCCGTCAGACAAAATCAGCACTTGGTGCGACTTCGCTCGGGGTGGGAATCCAGGGCATGAGAAGCCGGGTGCGGCAGCTCGGAGGTACCTTCGAAATCCATTCCTCAACAGGAACGCGCCGAGGGACCACGGTCTGCGCCGTGCTTCCTTACCGTCTGTCCAGAGACGTTCCGCTGCTACATCCTCCCCATGGCCGGCTGGGCCACCTTTCACCTAGCGCACGAGGTCAACAAGCCAGTTCCTCCAGTCGGTAGTGGAACAATTCGCCCCCCGGGAAGATCGGCGGCAATGTTATCGGTCAGGAGTTTGCCGGATCATGAAACGAATTCTTGTAGCTGATGACCACGAAACGGTGCGATCGGGGCTGCGTGCCCTGCTGGAAGCGCGTCCGGGCTGGGAAGTCGTTGCCGAGGCGCATGACGGCCGTGAGGCGCTGGCCGCGGCTATCGTAAAGCGGCCGGACGTGGCGATCGTCGATCATTCGATGCCCGTCATGACCGGCCTAGAGGTCGCACGACAAATCAGGGAACATCAACTCACGACGGAAGTCCTTATTTTCACAATGCATGACTCGCATGATCTGGCATTGGAGGCGGTACGGGCTGGCGCCTATGCGTTCTTGCTGAAATCCGATGCGAACAAGTTGCTGTTGGCTGCCGTCGAGTCATTGATGCAACACAAGCCGTTTTACACCGGCGCTCTTTCGAGCGAATTCAACAACAGCGCGGACAGCAATGGTGGCCGACATCGCCTGCTGTCGCCTCGTGAGGAGACGGTCGTCAGATTGATCGCGGAAGGATACAGTAACAAGGAAGTAAGCGCGCTGTTAAGCCTCAGCATCAAG
The DNA here is from genome assembly GCA_041490045.1 of Bradyrhizobium sp. Taxonomy (GTDB): domain Bacteria; phylum Pseudomonadota; class Alphaproteobacteria; order Rhizobiales; family Xanthobacteraceae; genus Bradyrhizobium. The sequence goes on along the minus strand of JBGPSI010000001.1, from coordinate 65,202 downwards.
ACGACTGAGACGCACAGGGCTACCGCCATGCGTAAGCTCAACGTAAGGTCGACCGCGGGTCTGGTACGATTTGCCGTTCGCAACAAGCTCCTGGAGGCCTGAAACCGTTGCCGTTTAGACATTAGCAGGGTTCGGTCCGCCTCCGACCGCGTTCGTCATGGTTCCCCCTGGGAGACGTCCTCGTCACGGACATCGGCTTGGGGTTTCATGGATGGCCCGGACAAGCGGCCGCCTATCACTCCGGATAATTATCCCTCGTGCTTCAGGGTTTTGTGGGATCATCCTCACGTGGATACATCTGTATAATCAGTCTTTCTGTCCATCGGACTGTAATGGTTGATCAGAGGCCAGTGGTTCCACGGGAACAGCACTGTGAAGCGAATACTGATTGCAGACGATCATGAAGTCGTGAGATCCGGCCTTCGCGCGATCATCGAAAGTCGTGCGGATTGGGTTGTAAGCGGAGAGGCCGTTAACGGCAAAGACGCATTTGCGCGAACTCTGGAAACGAAACCGGATGTAGCGATCCTCGACTATTCAATGCCCTTGATGACAGGCACGGAGGTTAGCCGGCGAATCAAATCGAGTCATCTTCGTACGGAGGTGCTCATTCTCACGATGCACGAAAGCGAAGCGATTCTCGCTGAAGTCCTCATGGCAGGCGTACGCGGCTTTCTGCTGAAGTCAGACGCAAGGAGCCATCTTATCGCGGCCATCGAGGCGTTGCTTGAACATCGTCCGTACTTTACCAGCACGGTATTGGAAAAACTGCTCCAGGATTACCAACTCAGCAAGAGGGACAGGCCGGCGATCGAATTATCCTCCCGGGAACAGAACGTCGTTCAACTTGTCGCGGAAGGGCACACCAACAGATCCATAGGGGCCGTCCTCGACCTCAGCGTGAAGACGGTTGAAACTCATCGCGCCTCGGCGATGCGGAAACTTGGCGTTTCATCCACCGCCGAGCTGGTGCGCTATGCGATACGCACGAAATTGATAGGGCCCTGAGAAGTGGATGTACTCGTCCCATCAGCCGCTCCGGCGGAGCAGACGTCGAGGACCCGGTGAACGAACCAAAGATCGAGCAGGGCAGGGATGCCGAGCCCATTCCGGGCGGCAGGATCACGTCGAGACTTCAGGATTCCATTCCGCGGTTCACCCTGGCCGAGGCTCTTGCTGTCTTGGCTGTCGCCCTCGGCATTTTCCTCGTATGGCGCACGTCGTCCAGCCTGCTCATCATATTCGCAGGCATCCTGCTGGCGTCTTTTCTCGACAGCTGTGCTCTCGCACTCGGCCGAGTTGTACCCGTTGGCCGCGTCTGGCGATTAAGCCTGGTGATTCTTGTCCTGACCGGGCTGATGGTCGTTGGCGCCATATGGGGTGCGCGGAAGATCCCCGAACAGGCAAGTCTGCTGATCCGCGTGATGGAAACGCAGCTTGAGATCCTGCAACAACATTTGCTGGCCTTTGGCGTTGATTTGTTCGGTCCAGAAGGCAGCCGCGATCTTTCCCGTTGGTTTCCCGATCACGACAAGCTGTTTGGACACGCCCAATCGGCGGTCGGAACAACGGCCAGTGTCCTGGCCAACATGCTCGTTGTGGTGTTCCTGGGCCTGCTCTTCTCGTTTCATCCCACAACATACCGCGACGGTCTGGTGCTGTTGGTGAGGCCTTCGTCGCGGCCACGCGTGGTTGCCGTGCTGGATGAAATGGGCGGCGTCCTCCGGTCCTGGCTCATCGGTCAACTCATCAGAATCGTGCTGATGGGCGTTTGTGCCTGGCTGGCGCTCTATTTGCTGGGTATCCCGGGTGCCTTTCTTCTCGGTGCGCAGGCCGGCGCGTCAAACTTCGTCCCGTATCTCGGCCCAATCGTTGCCGGCATTCCGATTGCATTGGTGGCCATGCCGCTCGGTTTCTCGAAGCTGATCTGGGCGATTGGCATATATACCGCCATACAGTCCATCGAAGGCTACGTGATCGGCCCTCTGATCCAGCGGCAAGCAGCGCAATTGTCTCCTGGATGGACATTGGTCGCCATCGTCCTGCTCGGATCCCTGTTCGGTGTGCTTGGGATTGCACTTGCGCTGCCTTTGTTTGCCGTCGGCCGCGTCGCCGTTCTTCGGCTTTATGTCGAAGACTGGCTGGGAGATGACCTGAGCCAATGCCTCTTCCGCGAGGTCTGAGGATAAACGCGCCGGCGGATCGTCGACTGGGGCAGGAGAGCAGCGCAGCCATGACAATAGCCGGAAGTCCGTTATGAGTCCCGTTATTGATCCTCGCCGCGGAGACGTGGAGGATGACGCATCAAGCACCAAGGTACGTTCCCTGTTCTCGCTTTTGGGCAGCCTGTTGGCCGAGATCAGTTTTCCGAAGCTCATCTGGTCATGCACGGTTCTGTTCATCCTTCCGGGCCTGCTCCTCGGCCTGACGCTCCTCGTCGCTTCCGCGTGGGTGGGCATGGTCTCGCGCAAGATCGTGTCTCCTCTCCTCGGCATTTGGCCCGCGCTGGTGCTTCTTACAGTCGTCGCAATTGGACTGTTCGGCGTCAGAACCTTGCTTCGCGCGGCCGAAAGCAGCTTCTGGTCGCTGAACTCGCTGGCCGTCGAACCGCTGTATTTGTTTTTCCGGGAGGGCTTGAGACACCTCCTCGAAAAGCTCCTGCAATCGCGGATTGGGGAGTCTCAGCTCGCCATGCTGCGGGCTGCGACCGCCGGGGTCGCCGGCATTGTCATCTTTGCCCTGGCTTCGACGCTATTATTCGTCGCCTGGCCGACGTCGCGCTGGCTGGGCGAGTTCACCGATCTTGCCTCACCCCGTGAGTTGCTTACTGTTTCTCTGGCGAACAGCACGGTGCTCATGGCAGCTTATCTTGCCGGCGCCGCGGTCATCTGGGCCTGGGCCGACGCAACCATGGCTCAGCCTCGCGACCTCGGTGAGCTCCGGGCGGCACCACAGGCAGTCCGGACTTGGCGCATAGCCCATGTATCGGATGTCCATATTGTAGGTGAACGCTACGGCTTTCGCATCGAAAGTGGCCGGGCGGGTCCGCGCGGAAATGAGCGCTTTAAGAAGCTGCTCGACCTGATGGATTTGATTCACCAGAACGATCCTCTCGATGCCATCCTCATCACCGGTGATATGACGGATGCGGGCCGTTCTTCGGAGTGGTCGGAAATGTTGGATGCGCTGGCTTCTCATCCCCGGCTCGCCGAGCGGCTGCTCATTTTGCCGGGGAACCATGATCTCAATATCGTCGACCGTGCGAACCCGGCTCGCCTCGACCTCCCGACAAGTCCCAACAGGAAGCTGCGCCGACTGCGCTTTCTGTCTGCCGTTGATGCCCTCCACGGCGAGCGCGTTCACCTGGTCGACCACCGAGGACGATGTCTGGCAGGCACTCTATCGGCTGCGTTGAAGCCGCACCGAGCCGAGATGGCGCGGTTTGCCAATCTTGGAAAGCCGCGACTATCCGGGCGCCTGGATGAGTTATGGTCGACGGTTTTCCCGATGGTGTTGCCGCCGAAGCAAGACGACGGCTTCGGCATCATTCTGATGAACTCGAATGCGGATACTCATTTTTCGTTTACCAATGCTCTGGGAATGATTTCAGTGGAGCAGGTGAGGGGAATTCACATTGCCGCGGCTCAGTATCCTCGAGCATCCTGGATCGTCGCACTTCACCACCATGTGGTCGAATATCCCACAATAGCAAAGGTACTATCGGAACGGATCGGCACGGCTTTGGTGAACGGGAATTGGTTCATTCGACGCTTGCAGGTGCTGAAAGGCCGCGCTGTGCTGATGCACGGTCACCGGCACATCGACTGGATCGGACAATGCGCAGGCCTTTCGATCATTTCGGCACCATCACCCGTGATGGACGCCACGGACGATTCCGACACTTATTTTTACATCCACAGTTTGGCGCAGCAGGAAGACGGCGCTTTGGCCTTGTTTCGCCCCGAGCGGGTCGATGTGGGCGGCGAAGCGATGCGCAACTAAACTCCGCCTTTCCGCGGCCCTCGTTCATCCGTCGCTGGCCGACGCCCGCGCGATATCCGTTCTCCCGTCCCAGGAACGTCGCTCACTATATGGAGATGATACCGGTTGCGAGACTGTACAGACCGATGCCAGCCGCGACGAGGATGGCGCCGAACATAATTGCTTCGACGATCGTAAATGCAGTTTTTCTCTGCTCAAGCCTGGCCATAATAAACAACGCCGTTCCGGGCCCATATAGAATGGCTGCGAGTAGCAGAAGCGTTCGGCCACCGGAGTATATCATCCCGGCCGCGTAGATCGTCGCGATGGCAGCGCGTATACCGTCGACAACGCGGCTCCGCCGATCCGCCCGGTAGGTCTCCGCGGTCCACGCGAGCTTGAGCGCGTAGGCAGCAACCAGCAAATACGGGACCAGCGTCATCGAACTCGTCATCTTCAGCGCCAGGGTGAATGCGTACTCCGCGAAATAGGTGACAAGCAGGAACGACTGAATCACGATGTTCGTCAGCCACAGGGCGCCCACGGGAACCTTTTTGCTGTTCTCGCGCGCAAGGAAGGACGGCATCGTTTGATTTACGGCGGCAGAGTGAACAACCTCGGCAGCGAGTAACGACCAGGAGAGATAATTACCGAGAACAGAAATGAGGAGACCGATGCTGATGAAGACCCTGCCCCAATGTCCGACGATTGCCTCCAAAACGCCTGCCATGGACGGTTTGGCGAGCGCTGCCAGCTCCGGCCGCGGCAGAATTCCGTAAGAGAGCATGGTGACGAGAACAAGCAGACAAAGCACGCCAAGGAAGCCGGTTACGGTTGCGATTCCGACATCGTTTCGGTTCTTCGCATACCTCGAGTAGACGCTGGCGCCTTCAATACCGACAAAAACAAACACGGTAACGAGCATGGTGTTGCGGACCTGGTGCAACACGTTGGCGATGGTCGCATCTTCTTCGCCCCAGAAATTCTGCGCGAATACATCGGTCTTGAATGAAAACAGAACGATCACGATGAAAAACAGTATTGGCACGATCTTGGCGTAGGTCGCGATAGCGTTGAGGGCCGCCGCCTCCTTGATGCCGCGCAGGATCAGGAAGTGAACGCCCCACAGCAGCAGCGATGCGGCGACGATCGCGATGGGGGTCGTGCCGTCGCCAAAGACCGGAAAGAACTGTCCCAACGTCGCCTTGATGAGGACAAGGCAGGCGACATCGGCAAGGCAGCAGCCCATCCAGTATCCCGCCGCCGACGCGAAACCGGCGTATTCCCCGAACCCCGCTTTGGCATAGGCATATATGCCCGAATCCAGTTCTGGCTTGCGTCGGGACAGCGTCTGAAAGACGAGGGCCAGGAACAGCATTCCGACGCCTGCGATGCTCCAGGCGATCAAGCCACCGAGCACTCCGGTAGTGCGGCCGAACGCCGAAGGCAGCGCGAAGATGCCGGAGCCGACCATCGAGCCCACAACGAGGGCGATAAGCGCGCCGAGAGAAAGTTTCTGTTCGGGGGACGTCGATAGAGGTTCCGCCATAGGGTGGGGGCCAGTTCGATGACGACGCGTTTGAGAGCCGCGGGGGCTGCAGAAACGCCAGAATGGCTGGTTCTAGAGCGGTCGTGCGTCCCTGTCAGTCAGGGTTAGTCCCTAGTCTGCGAAAGATTATCCAGCCCGCGGGGCCTTCAGAATCGCGTCGCGCGCAATGGCTCGATTGCAGCACGATGCCTGTGTGCGGCCAGTCTTGCTCGCCGTTACGCCACATGAAAATTGCGCGACACCCGCGCGCGCGACGGGCCCTCATGCTGCGCGGCAATTGGTCTCCCATGGGGCGGTGCCGCCGCATCCTCGGACTCGGGCGGCGAACTCGTTCGGAGTCTGCACTCCGCGGTGATCCAATGCTCGATGAGGGAATCACCTGATTACTGGAGGTGTGGCAAAGGAGCAGTGTGTCGCCGTCCGAGAAGCACATCCTATGCGCCCGTAACTTGCACCGGCCTGTCGGCAGCGGCCGGTGTCCCGCCGGGGCAGCACAGCAGGACAAGAGAGGCGACGGCCAAAGATCGAACGGTCCATCCATGAGCGACCTTGATGTACCTTCAGCTCAAAGTGCTTCCGATGATAGCACTAGGGGAGGGAGCTTCCTTCGCTCTCAGCTACCCTTCCTGGCCATACTTGCGCTGGCGATTGTCGGCGTGGCCTACACCAATATTTCGCATCGGCCTCTGGTGGGCTATTGGGAGTTCCTGGCGATTATGACCGGGCTCGCATGCGTGCTCACAGCCTGGGGAGAAATTGACGATAGAGACGCACGCATCCGGCTGATATGGACGCAAGCGGTTCATTGGGCGGCCGTCCTGGTTGCGATGAATGTTTTGCTCTTGTCCGGAGTTCAACAACTCTTCCCGGCGATGGCTACCAGCCTCGTGCTCCTGATAGTGCTGGCGCTCGGCACATTTCTCGCCGGCCTCAACCTGCCGTCGGTACCAATCTGCTTTCTCGGCTTCGCCTTGATCTTGGCCGTGCCGGCGATCTCCTGGGTCAAGCAGTCTGCGCTCTTTTTGGTTCTGGCCGCAGTAGCCTTCATTGGCCTCGTCGTAGCGTTTTGGTCACGCCGGGGCCCGACACATCGGACCAAAGCCAAGGAGAGAGATCCCTCTTATTCGGGCGCTCCGGAGTGAGCGAGGGAAGCGTCCCCCGACGAATGATCAGCGAGAGGAGCGCTCGGCGGCGAGCGGCATGTCAGCCGCTGTGAGTTCTAGCCGGGAGTAGTTGAAATCGGCAAGATGATCTGAATTTCCGTGCCGCGATCGGGTTCGCTATCGAGGGACAGCCGGCCATTCAGGCGATTGGTTACGATATTGTGGACGATGTGGAGACCAAGCCCGGTACAGCCCTTGTCGCGCCGCGTGGTGAAGAAAGGATCGAAAGCGTTTCGGCGGACGTGATCGGTCATGCCACACCCGTCGTCGGAAAACCTGACTTCCACGTGTTCCTTCCCGAATTCACGGACCTTGACGCCGATGGTGCCTGCATTGCCATCCGGAAATGCGTGCGTGACGGCATTGAGGAAAAGGTTGGTCAACACCTGTCCATAGGGTCCCGGAAAACTGTTCATCAAGAGATCGGGTTGACACGTAACTTCGAGTTCGACCATCCGCTGCTGCAGACACGGCCGTAAACCCTTCATGACCTGCGCCGTCAGTTCACCGACATCGAAGCTGGATCTTTCATGATAGCTTCGGTCGACGGCCACCTCTTTGAAGGTTCGGACCAGGTCGGCTGCGCGATCAAGGTTTCCGACCAGTTGCAAGGCCGCCTCGTGAGCTGCGCGAAGGAACTCGTCCAGACTCTGGATCGCTTGAGCGCGCCGCCACGCGCCACTTCGGCTGCGAACGACGCGGCCCTCCGCTCGAAGGAGGAAGCAACGGTAAGACCAGTTCCTACAGGAGTACTGATTTCATGCGCGACGCCAGCAACCAATCGCCCAAGGGCGGCGAGCTTCTCGGCCTCGATGAGTGATTCCTGGGTGTTGCGCAGACGTTCCAGCGCGGCTTCTGCCGTATCCCTTGCCCTTCGGAGTTCCCGTTCATTGAGCAAGAGGGCAGCCTCGGCGCGCTGTCCGGCGACCTCGACGCCGGTCACGGGTTCGCCGGTTTCCATGATCGAACGGACAATCTCCTCGACCGACGATGCGAGCGCCGGCACGCATTCGCGGACCGTGCGACCCAAGTGGCCGTCAACCGGGATACCGCAGATTTCAGTGAGGCGTTGGTTAATGTGCAGATAGCGGCAGTCCGGCGAAAGGAATGCGAGGCCGATCGGCGCTGTGTCGTAAATCAACTGCAGAGCAGGCTGAGGAAACTGTAGCACGCCCTGCGCCAGTAAGCCGACTACCTCTTTACTTCGGGCCAATTGACGCCTCCCCAACGTCGCGTGTGACGCACGCACGAGCAGCCATCACCGCTCTCGCGCCCTGGATGCGAGCCGCGGCCTCGTATCACTTTCAATCAGCTAGACTAGGCTTGTGCCGCCAGCCGCGGTATCAGGTAATTCACCTATGGCAACGCATGCAAATTGGCCGCGCGTGATCGTCTCTGGCACCGGCGACGAGGAAAGGGCATATCATCCGAGCCACCAGGCGATCTCACCGGTTGTAGTGCTGCTAATGTCCGCTGCCGTAGAATGGATGTCTCCCGCCCCGATGACGGTAGTGATGACCCGTCCGGGCACGAGGCCGCGGCGGCGCTGCTTCGGTGGCCGTTTTCTCGGATGAAGCCAGGATTCGGTCTCCGCCACCTGACGGGAGAGTTCCGGCGCCTGATGGCTGAGCTGTCAGGCCAACGGCGCCTCCAACAATCCAGATGCAGAGCATTGCTTTACGGATCATCATGAGCTCCCTCGCATACGTTAGAGATTGTGGGATTACTGTCGGGTTGCCTCGGTGCGGGAGGTTGGTCGTATTTGTATCTGTACTCGTCGAAACACCCTAGCAAGGAATAGCGCGCGCCAACAAGAAGCGGCGCTTCGCGCGCGCATTGGAGTCGACACCGGCTTCATTTAACGCAACCTGGTCTAAATAGGAATGCTTCGGGAAATTCGCGAACCGAAACAACATCGAGTCGCGCAGCGCCATGCTCGTCCTGCCAGCGGGCCTGAGGGTTTTTCCCGATGGTGACATCTTCGGAGATCTGGTCCAATTCGCTGCGCCGCAGCGTTCCTGCAGAGCTGGCACCGTCGCCACGCTCGTGGCCTCCAGTGCACCTGCTCATCGAGGAGGGCGACAGCCATGTCGAATATCGATCGAAACGCAGCCGCGCCCGGCGCCCTCGGCGGAGCCGTCTCGGAAACGGATGTGGGCCTGCGCGCTCACATGTTACGCGTCTACAATTACATGGCTGCCGGCGTCGGCCTGACCGCCATGGCCGCGATGCTAACGTATCGGTTCACCGGCCCGGAGCTGCTTCGAAGTCCGCTGATGTGGGCCTTCATACTGGCTCCACTCGCCTTGGTGTTCTTCATCAGCGCCCGCATAAACACCCTCTCGGCGCAAACTGCCCGGTACCTGTTTTTCATCTATGCGGCGTTGGTCGGGGTGTCGCTTTCATCGATATTTCATATCTATACCAATTCCTCGATCACTCGTGTGTTCTTCATTTCGGCAGCGACTTTCGGCGGCCTCAGTCTATTCGGCTATACCACGCGGTGGGATCTTTCGGGATTCGGCACATTCCTGTTCATGGGCTTGATCGGTGTCGTGATCGCAAGCCTGGTAAATATGTTCCTGAGGTCCAGTGGCCTCGACTGGATGATCTCCATTATCGGTGTAGGCGTATTTGCGGGCCTCACCGCCTACGACACCCAGCGGATCAAGGGGATGCACGACCCCGGCGACGACGCGACTATCGCCGGTCGCAAGGCCGTCATGGGCGCTCTCTCGCTTTATCTCAACTTCATCAATTTGTTCATGCTGATGCTCCGACTGGTCGGGAGCAGGCGGTGAAGCAGTTCCTCGCACCGCGCGCGGACGCAAGAAGTTGATCGGACGCCCCTCGCTATCCGGCTTCGGAGCAATTTCAGTCATCAGGATATTTACGCGGACGTCTCAGGGTCTTTAGGGATTACGTCTCCGTCGCGCCTCATGCAATCCTGAGTTACCTTGCCTCATGATCGGTGTGAAATGCATACCCCTCGCATATGGACTATCGTGTGTGTGTGCTCGTTCGGGTTCTTGGCACCGGCAATTGCCGATGCCCGAGAGCCGCTCCGCGTGGGTACCCTGACATGTGATACGAGTGCAAGAGTGGGACTGGTTCTCGGCTCGCGGCAGGATATGCGATGCGTTTTCCTCGCCAGTGACGGGCGACAATACGTTTACACGGGTCTCATTCGACGGCTAGGCCTTGATATCGGCATCACCCGGGGCGGAACGCTGCTCTGGCGTGTTTTTGCACGAAACAGCCAGATCGGCAGGGGTACGCTAAGAGGGAGCTACGTCGGCGCCAGCGGCAACGTTGCTCTCGGCCTCGGCCTGGGTGCCAAGGTGCTGGTCGGTGGCTCCCGACGGTCCATCGTTCTGCAGCCGCTGTCGGTCGAAGGCCAGATTGGAATCAATTTGGCGCTGGGTGTAGCGAATTTGACTCTCCGATGATGAAGTCAGGACGGGTGAACGCGGCGAGCATCCCTGTTTCTCCGTTCGGCGAATTGCATCAGGGGTAACTCATGCGCACTGGTCACTGGATTATCATCGCGGTCTTGCTTGGCCTCCTGGCTGTCGTCGTTTGGTATGGTGTCAATGTCTGGGCACGAACGCCGCCGATGCCGACATACGGCTATGTTGCAATGGGACTAGGCGCCATCGCAGCAATCGCGATCGGAGTTTGGCTGATGGCTCTGATGTTTCACAGCAACCGTAGAGGATACGCCCCCGCCGCGCACAGCGACCGAAGATTGCGGAAGTAGCGTTTGAGCGTGCTCGGACACGGTTAGCTCCAGACACAGGAGTCTAGCCGATCTGCCAGCCGTTGCTGGATCGTAGTTGATTGCAGGCAGCCCAGCATTTGAAGATAATGTTTCCGGTCTCATCCAATACCAGAACCAGATTGGATCGACAGAGCGTGCCGGCCATGGTCAATTCGCGCGCCAGGGCCTTGGCCTGTTGCACGGCGATCTCCGGACTCGAAAGGCTGCTCCCGGCCTCGTCCGGAAACACCTTGGGGCCGTCAAAGATATGGAAGAAGTATCGCATCGGCTGTCTATAATTCGGCGTGTGGCGAATTCCAGTGAAAATCGCGTAATTAATGTACGCGTCGTAATCTCGGCAATTTGGGCAGGCGCTCCGGGCGGTATCGCGCGAGGGCAGATCCCTGTCTCACCTGTGAGGTGATTCCGTTCGAGCGCCAAGGCAATCACCGTTCTTGTAGGTTCTTCCGTCCTGCTTGGTGGCGAGAAGTCCGGCTTCGGCGGATTGAGAATGGTCCCAGACCACGCCCGCATGGCTTCTAGAAGGAGCCGAGCGTCGAACCCAGGGCGATAACCGCCACGAGGGCGATGAGTGCGCCCACAATCCCGACCATCACGATATCCAGATAGCTTTCGCGATGCGTCGAGCCACAGACGGCGAGCAGCGTCACGACCGCACCATTGTGCGGCAAGCTGTCGAGGGTGCCTGAGCCAATTGCGGCGACCCGGTGCATCAGCGCGGGGTCGATACCTTGCTCCGCAGCGATACGCATATAGGTGTCGCCGAGCGCATCGAGTGCGATCGTCATGCCGCCCGAAGCCGAGCCGGTCAAAGCGGCAAGCACGTTTGTCGCCATCGCGAGCGAGACCAAAGGCCCGCCTCCAATTGTAAGCACCCAATCGCGCACCGTGGCAAAAGCGGGCAGCATCGCGACGACGGCGCCGAAGCCCACGAGGCTGGCGACGCTGAACGCCGGCAAGACAGAAGCGTTGGCGCCGGCGTCCATGCTCTCGCGCAACGTCTGTAACCGCCGGTAATTGACGACGATAAGCACGAGGATGGCGGTCGCGAGTGCCACCGCGACAGACCAGACGCCTGCGACAGCCGACAGGGACGTAGCGCCCCAGCGCGCTTCCGCCAGAAACGAAAAGTCGAGACGCGGCAAAATGACCAGCGACATCATGAGATTGGCGCTCACGACGACGGCCAGCGGGAGTACGGCCACGCCGATTGGCACCGCTGCGTCGCTGTGGTGTCCGCGGCTGATCTCCGCAGGATCGAATTCACGCGCAACTGTCGCCCGCTCTCGAATAATCGGATCATCGGCAACCGAGCCGGAGACAATATCGGCGCCGCCGCCATAGCCTTCACCGGCTCGCCGGGCGGCGGCTTCGCAACGGGTGAGCCACCATAGTCCAAATCCCAGCATGATTGCCGAGGCCAGGATGCCGAGGCCGGGCGCGGCAAAGGGCGTCGTGCCAAAGAACGGCATCGGAATCGCGTTCTGGATGGCGGGCGAGCCCGGAAAGGCGGTCATCGTGAACGTCGAGGTGCCGAGTGCGATTGCCGCCGGCATCAGCCGCCGCGGAATATCGGCGGCCCGAAAGAGCGCCTGCGCCATCGGAGCCAAAACGAAAAAGGCGACGAACAGGCTTACGCCGCCATACGTCACCAGCGCACCGGCGAGCACCACCGCCAGGATTGCCCGGCGCGCGCCCATGCGCTCCGTCATGAAGTGCGCGATGGCCGTGACCGAGCCGCTGTCGTCCATGAGCTTGCCGAACAGCGCTCCGAGCAGGAACAGCGGGAAGAATTGCGCGAGAAAACTCGCCGCGCTGCCCATGAAGGTTTGAGTCCAGTGAGCGAGCAGCGGCTCTCGTGAAATGGCGGCGGCGATAAGCGCTGCTGCGGGCGCCAGCAGAAGCACGCTCCAGCCGCGAAAAGCCAGCCAAATAAGCAGACCCAGGGCAACGAGGATGCCTAGGAGACCCATGGCATCAGACCTGCTCGAGGAGAACGTCCAGATTGAGCGTGGACTTCTTGCCAACGCTTGCACCATTCGAGGTCAGAAAAGACTCCGCGCAATGGCGGCCCTCGTCGCGCAGCATGCTGAGAAAGTCCCATTCTGCATTAAACTTGGATGACGCCCCGAGCTTGTCGACGGTCTTGCTTGCGAGGAGATGAATGCGCATTGCCGCCCACAGGGCTCCCTCGCCGGTGCCGACATCGGCAACCTGGCGCAGCAGGGCAATCATGCGCAGTTCCTTCAGGAGGGTGGCATTGAAGGAGACCTCATTCAAGCGGTCGAGGATCTCGCGTGCGGAACGCGGCGTGCCTTCGCGTTCGACGGGATTGACGGCGATGAGCAACGTATCATGCGACGCGCACTCGCGCACCAACGGGGTGATGGTCGGATTGCCCGAGTAGCCGCCGTCCCAATAGGCTTCGCCGTCGATATCTATCGCCTGAAACAACGTGGGCAGGCAGGCGGAGGCGAGCAGCGCGTCCGGCGAAAGTTCGTTGTTTCGGAATACGCGGCCCCTGCCGGTGCGAACATTGGTCGCGGTTACGAACAGGCGAATTTGAGATTTCGCCACCCGCTCAAAGTCAACGCATTCGGCAAGTATATCGCGTAACGGATTGGCACCTCGCGGATTCAGGTCATAGGGCGAGAACAGACGCGCCGCCAGGTCGAAGGCAACGAAGAATGGCGAGGAGTCCAATGTCCACCGGCCCAGGAGAATATCCAGAGGGCTCCGCCGGATCGGGCTGAACCGCGCGGAATACGATACGCGCCGCCAGAAGTTTTCAAGCGCGGCCTGTGCTCCCCTGGATCCTTCCTTTTCATAGCCGTCGACCAGCACCACGGCATTCATAGCGCCCGCAGAGGTGCCCGAGATGCCGTCGATCCGTAGCCATGGCTCCTCGAGGAGCCGATCGAGCACGCCCCACGTGAAGGCGCCGTGAGAGCCGCCACCCTGCAGGGCTAGATCGACCAGAACGCTTGCGTGGTCAGAGCCGGCGGGATGACCGGAAGGTACGGTTTCCATCGCGCCCTCATTTTACTGTTGCGAGAGCCTAAATCTAACCGGGCAAAGCCTCGACCTACATCAGGTGTTACCCTAGGTCGCGCCGGCTACCGCACCCACAGCACTACACGAGCTGACCGCGCAGATAGCAAACTTTACGGGATCGGATGCGATTTGAGGTGATTTCCCTTCGAACGCTAACGTAATCGCCTGATATCGCCGGTTGTGGCGGAGGAGCTTTATGCCCGCGATACACAAGACAGCGATTGGCGCGAAGCCTAATCTGGCCGCGATGATTTGATGCGCAGGTTAAGCTGGAAAATCATGCTTATTTTCATCATGAGCTTATTGCTGGCGGTGATACTGCTCGGCTTGGGGACCGCCCATATCAGCAAGTTCAAGCAGCAACGCCGCCAGCTTTCCGATAGCAGTGGTTTCGATTGCGTGAGCGTCGAGCCGCGTCCCCAGGCGGCCCGGTGCGCTTGACACTCCAGGGCTCGGCACGTTTCTCGCGGGCGTTCGCCGAATTCCCGTCCTGCAACTATATTCCCGCCCCGTTGCTAGGGGTTTCGTCGGATGCCGGTGATGCCCGCTGGAAGCTACCGTCCCATGCGTGGCAACGTTGTCGCGAGTTGTCGCGCGGATCAAGGAGGATGGCATGACAGTCTATGACAGCAGGTCCGACATCGAGACTTTGCGCCCGCCGCCGTTGTGGGTCTGCGCGCTCCTTGGCATCGTGATGATCGTCGCGGGCATTTTGGCCCTCAGCGACGTCGTGTTCGCCACGATCATCAGCGTCAAGCTGGTCGGGCTTACGGTGATTGCGGTCGGCGCGTTCGAGATCCTTCATGCCTATTGGACCAAGGGATGGGGCGGGTTCCTGTGGCAGATCCTGCTCGGTGCGCTCTATCTGAGCTTTGGACTCGTGTTGCTCACCCAGCCGGCCTCCGGCGCCCTGATCCTGACCTATTTCCTGGGCGCGCTTCTGTTGGCGTCGGGCATCATTCGGTGCGTGCTGAGTTTCGCCCATTGGCGACAGAACGGATGGATGATGCTGATCTCCGGCGCCTTCGGGCTGCTTGCCGGCCTGCTGATCCTGTTCGGCATTCCCACCATCAGCCTCTGGGCCCTCGGCTTCCTGCTCGGCTTCGATTTGCTTTCGCATGGCGTAGCGTGGCTGCTTTACGCGTTTCAGCCCGCGCGGAAGACTGCGTGACAAGGGAGAAGACGACAAGTGCGCTCCCGCCCGCCGCGTGCGCAAAAGCAGCATCCAAAACTCGGGCGAACGCCGTAGGGGGGTACCGTCCCCTATTGAGGGAACTCCCCGATATCCCAGGTCGTATCCCAGGCGCATTGTCCTAAACGCAAGGGACGACTTGAAGCGGATCTTTCCAAGTCGCCTTGCAGACGAAGCTCCAACTAAATCAACTGACCAAGGAGGATTTAATATGCGAAAACTGATTTTGATAGCAACAGCAGTTGTGGCAACGCTGGGTATGGCCGCCCTGGCTACACCAGGGAACGCCGCGAGCCATCAATGGTGCTCAAACATTAAGGGAGTAGTTAATTGTATGTACGCTACGCATGACCAATGCCGCGCGTCCACCAGTGGAAGAGGCGGTAGTTGCTTCCGTCGGCATCAATAGATGTGCCAGTTACCATGTCCATGACACAGCCGTGTGAGGCGGCGGTGCCGAGCGAACTGGGCGTTGGGCGCCATTCGAACAGCGCTCATTGATCGGTGTGCCGGCATTGCTGCCATCACCGGCTGACGCTTCGTCCGTACTCCCCGTGAAGCACTGACCCTGCGGCCCTTGTCCCGAGCTCGCAGCCAAGAACGGCATCCTGATCGTCGCGTTCGCAATGGAGCAACGCGAGGCGGACGCTTCAGTCGCGGATGCGGCTATCCTGGGGTCGCATATGCGCTTCCGCGCGGTCATGATGACCTCGGCCGCCTTCATCCTCGGCCCGGTGCCGCTCGTGGTCGCAACCGGTGCCGCGGAACTCAGCCGCAGAGCTGTAGGCACCGCCGTGTTCGGCGGCATGCTCGCCGCAAGCTCGATCGGAATATTCATGGGGCCGATGCTCGATGTGACGTTTCAGTGGTTGCGCGAGCGAGTGAAGGCGGATCTGCAAGCGAGCTCAAGAGGCCGATGGGGCGCACACTAAACGTTACGAGACAGTGGCTCTCGCCACGCTTTCCAAAGCATGGAATTGGGCGGCGGGCCGAGGCTGCGGCACTCTGCTCCTTATTTCAGGATTGCCCATCATCACGACGGACCGACCCTGCGTATTTTGACGCGCAGCCAAGGGTTTTCCCTGATGGCGCACGTTTCTGAAAGGGCGCTTTGATCCAGGTTGCTTTCGTTTGCATCTCAGCGCGCGAGGAGGAATCGTATGTCCGATCTTATTGCGATCGTTTATCCGTCGGAAGCCAAGGCCGAGGATGTCCGTCAACGTCTGTTGAAAATGCAGAAGGAGTATCTGATCAAGGTTAGCGATGCCGTGATCGCCGTAAAAACTGAAGCCGGGCCGGTCAAGTTGAATCAGCTTGTCAACACGGCGGCCATGGGCGCGGCATCCGGCAGTTTTTGGGGACTCCTGATTGGTGTCCTCTTCCTGAATCCCATCATTGGCGTTGCGCTGGGTGCGGCGTCCGGTGCTCTCGGCGGAGCGCTGACGGACTATGGCATCAATGACGCCTTCATGAAGGAGCTTTCGGAAAACCTAAAGCCCGGTAATGCGGCGCTTTTCGTGCTGATCCATGAAATGACCGCGGACAAGGTGCTCAAGGGAATTCAGGATGCAGGTGGTACCGTCCTGAAAACATCGCTCGACGACTCCAAGGAAAAGGCTCTTCGTGAAGCGCTCGCAAAAGCGACGGCAGCGGAACCCGAAGCCGCAACTTCGGGCTAACACGCGCGAGCGGGGTACCGGAGGAATTGGGGCAACGAGGTCAACCGAGATGATCAGCCCGTTGGCTTCGGAGCGAAGCTCAACACTTCACGACGCGGTACACGCCAATGAAGCAATCATCAGAAGCCGTCCCACCGATCAGAAAGCAATTGGAGGATACGCTTCGACGCGCGCGCCAACTGCCGGTCGGCCCGTATCGAAACGATCTGAGGCAATTGGCGAAGGGCCTTGGCTGGCTTGAGAAACATGACCGTGATGAAGAGTTGGGTGTCGCCGAACCACGCAAAGCACGGGCCCAGTACTTTAGAGCGTAGACCTATGCTTCGTGGTTGTGGCGGGGTTTCCGTGCCGATCGGGTGAAAAAGCAGCCGAACGATCCGGCATCCGGGGCTCGCAGATTCCGGTTCCTGGCCGAGGTTGCACGGTCCATATGTGTGGCCCATGATCGTCGCCGTGGATCACAGACTGCGGATAAAAACCCAGTGCGGCCAACCGGTTGACGGGATTTTTGGGTCTGGCTGGGGAACTAGGATTCGAACCTAGACAAACAGAGTCAGAGTCTGTTGTGCTACCGTTACACCATTCCCCAATAATATCAGATACTTAATACGTGTTCTTCCAGTTCCGGCGACGGATCAGGCGTCCCCGGCGCAAGCTTGCGTTCTTCTACTAGTTCAGTCCCGGCCTTGGCAAGCGCGCGGGGATAGGCTTCTTGCAAGGAGGCTGCGGCGAAGCCGCCGGCGTGTGCGCCGCGGTTTTAGATGGCGGTCAGGGGCGGGCGGCGATGAGCGTGTATTTCGAGGAACTGGATTTTCGCCCGACGCCAATGGGCGTGCTCAGCCTGCGGCGGCGAAGGCAACTCGGTTCCGGCCTCGACGTCTATGAGATCAAGCTCGGCGACGAGTTCCTGATGTCGAGCCTGTTCACGGTCGCCGAGATCGCGCTCGCTCGGATCGGATTGGCGACGCTCGAGCGAAGCGATCTCGACGTCGTCGTCGGCGGCCTTGGGCTCGGCTATACGGCGCAGGCCGCGCTGGAAAACACTTCGGTCCAGTCATTGATCGTGGTCGACGCGCTGGCCGAAGTGATCGAATGGCACGAGCAGGGTCTGCTTCCACTCGGCAAGCAAATCACCGGCGATCCGCGCTGCCGCCTCGTTCACAGCGACTTCTTCGCGATGTCGGCTTCGTCGGAAGGATTCGATCCGCTCGCGCCCGGCCGCCACTTCGATGCGGTGCTGGTGGATATCGATCACTCGCCGCGAAACCTGCTGCATCCGCGCCACGCTGCGCTGTATGGGCCGGCGGGCCTGACAAGGCTCGCCGAGCATCTGCATCCCGGCGGTGTGTTCGCGCTGTGGTCGAACGATCGGCCGGATCAGGCATTTGAAAGTGTGTTGGCAGGCGCCTTTGCAATTTCTGCGACGCATGTCGTGAGCTTCGAGAATCCGCTCCAGCATCGTGATGCCAGCAACACGATCTATGTCGGCATCAAAGCGGGTCTGCCTATCCGGAAGGCAATTGCCGGCGCAAGTCCTTATCCAGCTTGATACTTTAGGATCGCCCGCGCGGAGCCAACTTGCCGATGCCAAGCGGGCATGCAATGCTGGCCGCGCCAAACAACAAGGGAGCAGCGGGCGGCCACGTCTCCTGCATTCCAAGCCTTCAGAGCCTGGCATCGGGTGGAACCTTTCGGAGACGTTCAGATGAAGTTCAAGCATATTCTCGGGCTGCTTTGTGCCGCCTCCATGTCGGTTATGCTGGCGGCCAATGCCTCGGCGCAGGACAAGACCGTCAAGATTGGCGGGATTTTTCCCTTGAGCGGCAACGCGGCCTCGACCGGCGTCCATACCAAGGCCGCGCTCGAAGTCGCGATGGATATCATCAACAACGCCCATCCCGAACTCGGCAATTTCCCGCTGGCCAAGAATGCCGGGCTCGCGGGCCTTGGCGGCGCCAAGGTCGAGGTGGTCTTCGCCGATAACCAGGGCAGCCCCGCCACCGGACAAAACCAGGCGCTGCGGCTGATCACCGAAGAGAAGGTGGTGGCGCTTACCGGCGCCTATCAATCCGGCATCACGCTGACCGCCAGCGCGATTTCCGAAAAATACGGAATTCCCTTCCTCAATGGCGAGTCGGTCGCCGCCAATTTGACCGAGCGCGGCTTCAAATGGTTTTTCCGCACCACGCCGGTTGCCTCCGATTTCGCCAAGATTTATTTTGACTTCCTCAAGGACATGAAGGCGGCGGGCGCCAAGACCGACAGCGTCGCGCTCCTCCATGACAACACCGAATACGGCACTTCGGTCGCGACCGTGATCACCAGTGTGTTCAAGGCAAATGGCGAGAACGCCCCGATCGATATCGCTTACGCTCCCAACGCGACCGACGTGCAGGCCCAGGTGCTGCAGCTCAAGGAGAAGAAGCCGGACGTCGTGATCATGATCAGCTACACCTCGGATGCGATCCTGTTCGCCAAGACCATGCAGTCGCTCGACTACAAGCCCGCGATGCTGATTGCCGACGACGCCGGATATTCCGATCCGTCCTTCATCAAGGCGGTCGGCAAGATCTCGCAAGGCGCGTTCAATCGCTCGTCGTGGAGTGTCGGACCGGCGGGTTCGCCGACCGCACTGATCGCCGACATGTACAAGAAGAAGAGCGGCGACGAGATGGACGATACCGCCGCGCGCCAGATGCAGGGCTTCTTCGTGCTGTGCGACGCGATCGACCGCGCCGGCTCGACCGATCCCGCCAAGATCCAGGCGGCGCTGAAGGCCACCGACCTGAAGCCGGACCAGCTCATCATGGGCTACAAGGGCGTCAAGTTCGACGACAAGGGCCAGAACATCCTCGCGGCCGGCGTCATGATCCAACTGCAGGACGGCGAGAACTACGTCACCGTCTGGCCCAAGGCCAACGCCCAGAAAGCACCGGTCCTGCCCTACAAGGGCTGGTGACATCCAAAAGGGGCGGGGCAGGTGTCCCGCCCACATTATCCTCGTCGCACCGTTGCCCGAGATTAACCCGCAAGACTTGACCCTGGCATGTCCATTATCCTCGTTCAGGTGATTGTCGGCGGGCTTCTGCTTGGCGCCGTCTATGCGCTGTTTTCCTCAGGGCTCACGCTGGTCTGGGGCATGATGAACATCGTCAACTTCGCCCATGGCGATTTCGTCATGCTCGGCATGTATGTCGCGTTCGTGGTCTATACGCTGCTCGGCGCCGGTCCGTTGCTCGGCGCGCCCGTCGCCATGCTGGTGCTTGCGACCGTCGGCGTCATCGTCTATTTCGGGCTGATCCGCGACATCATGAAGGGGCCGATGCTGGCCCAGATTCTCGGCACGTTCGGGCTCGCGTTGTTGCTGCGTTATTCGGTATTCTGGTGGTTCGGCGCCAATTTCCTGTCGCTGCCGGAAAACATCGTCGGCGGCACGTTTGATATCCTGGGCCTGCGCCTCCAGGCCTCGCGCCTGTTGGCCGGCGCCGTCGCGCTTCTGGTGACGCTCGGGCTGCACCTTCTGCTGACGCGCACGTCGCTCGGATCGAAAATGCTGGCGGTGGCGGAAGATTCCACCGCGGCGCAATTGATGGGAATTCGGCCCGACACCATGCAGGCGATCGCCTGGGCCATCGCCGCAGGAGCGACCGGGCTGGCCGGCGCGCTGATCGCGACCTTCTTCTACATCGTGCCGACCGTGGGCGAGACCCTGGGCATCGTCGCCTTCGTCACCGTGTCGCTCGGCGGCTTCGGCAGCGTGCCGGGCGCGTTGATGGCCGGACTTCTGATCGGCGTCATCGAGTCGCTGTCGGCCTACTGGATCGGCGCGGTCTACAAGGACATGGTGGTGTATTCGCTGTTCCTCGGCTTCCTCTGGTTCCGGCCGCAGGGCCTCATGGGCAAGACGTGATGCGCCGCCTGGTCTGGGCCTCGGTACTGCTGGCGCTTTTCATCGCCTATCCCTTGCTGTTTTCGACGCCGTTTCAGCAGCGGCTCGGCGCGCTGGTGCTGCTCTATGCGATCGCTGCGTCGGCCTGGAACATCGTCGGCGGCTATGCCGGCCAGGTGTCGGTTGGCCACGTCGTCTTCTTCGGCTGCGGCGCCTATGCCGCGATGGGCGCTTACGCGCATTTCGGACTTTCGCCATTGGTCGGCATTCCCGCCGGCATCGTCGCCAGCGTCGTGATCGCGGCGGTGGTCGGCGTGCCGACGCTGCGGCTGTCCGGCCATTATTTCAGCATGGCGACCATCGCGGTCGCCGAACTCTGCCGGCTGATCGTCACCAACACCGATTATCTCGGCGCGGCGGTCGGCCTGAGCGGTCCCACCGTGCCGCGCAATGTGTTCGATCTCTCCTTCATCTCGGCGCTGCCCTATTACTATTTGTTCCTGACGGTTCTCAGCCTCACGCTCGGCATCACCTGGTGGATGGCGAACAGCCGGATGGGATTTTATCTGCGCGCGATCCGGGATTCCGAGCGCGCGGCGCGCTCGCTCGGCGCCCCCGCGAGCCGGACCAAGCTCTACGCCTACATGCTGAGCGCGGGGCTGACCAGCGTCGCCGGCGCGCTCTACGCGATGATGTTCGGCTTCGTCGACCCGGAATCCGGGCTTGGCATCCTGATCTCCGTGAAGATTTTGATCATGGCGGCGCTCGGCGGTGCGGGGCTGTTGTTCGGACCGCTGGTTGGGGCGGCGATCCTGGTGCCGCTGGAGGAAATCTCCAACAATCTGCTTGGCGGCAAGGGCGCGGGGCTCACTTTCGTCGTCTATGGCGCGATCATCGTGTTGATCGCGCGATTCCAGCCGGGCGGCATCGTGACCCTGATCAAGCGGCTCTGGGTCAGGCGCGGCAAGGCGACGGAGACACCGGTCGCGGCGGGAGCAAGCCATGCTCCTTGAAGCGCGCGACGTCACAAAAGCCTTTGGCAGCTTCAAGGCCGTCGACGCGGCCTCGGTGACGCTGGAGCAAGGCGACATCCTCGGCCTGATCGGGCCGAACGGGGCCGGCAAATCGACCTTCTTCAACTGCCTGACCGGCGACCTGACCTCGACCTCGGGCAAGGTGATTTTCGAAGGTCGGGACATCACAGATCTGCCGCCTGAGGCGCGTGCGCGGCTAGGCCTCGCGCGCTCGTTCCAGGTGCCGCAGACCTTCGAGAGCATGACGGTGCTGGAGAACGTGATGATCGGTGCGTTTCTGCGCACCTCGCATCGCGCCGAGGCCGAAGCACGCGCCCGCGATGTGCTGGAACGGGTCGGCATGAGCCGGCTTTCGGATGCGCCGGCGCGTTCGCTGGGGACGCCCGGCCGCAAGCGGCTGGAAATCGCGCGTGCGCTGGCTACCCAACCAAAAGTGCTGCTGCTCGACGAAGCGATGGCGGGGCTTACCCAGCGCGAGGTGCAGCTTGCGATCGATCTGGTGCGGGATATCCATCGTTCCGGCGTCACGCTGGTCATCGTCGAGCACATCATGGAAGTCATCATGTCGCTGGCGAGCCGGGTGGTGGTGTTTCACCAGGGCCGCGAAATCGCGCGCGGCAGCCCGCGCGAGGTCACGGGCAACCCGGCCGTGATCGAAGCCTATCTCGGCAAGCGCGCCGCCAAGGCCGCCGCCGGCCATACGCCGATCGAGCTGATGGGCGGACCCGCGACATGACGGCGCCTCTGCTCAGGATCGAGCATCTCGAAGTCCGCTACGGCGACCTGATCGGCGTCTCCGACGTGTCGCTCGAGGTGCCGGAAGGCAGCGTGGTGGCGCTGCTCGGCTCCAATGGCGGCGGTAAGACCACCACGCTCAACGCCATCGCCGGTCTCATACCCGTGCATTCCGGATCGATCAGCTTTCGCGGCGAGGAGATCGGCGGCGAGGCCGCGTTTTCGATCGTGCGCAAGGGGCTGGCGCTGTCGCCGGAAGGCTGGCGGCTGTTCGTGCAGCAGAGCGTCGAGAACAATTTGATGCTTGGCGCGACGCCGCTGCGCAACAAGGCGTGCGCCGCCGAACTGCTTGCGCGCGTCTACGAAATCTTTCCAAGGTTGGCGGAGCGGCGCAACCAGCGCGCCGGCACCATGTCCGGGGGCGAACGCCAGATGCTGGCGGTCGGCCGTGCCTTGATGAGCGATCCCCAGCTCCTGATGCTGGACGAGCCGTCGCTCGGGTTGGCGCCGGCCGTGGTCGAGTCGATGTACGAGACGTTCGGGCGCCTGCACAAGGAAGGGTTGACGATCCTGCTCGCCGAGCAATCCATCGAACTCGCGCTCGAGGTTTCGGATTTTGCCACGGTGCTGCAGGTCGGCAAGAGCGTGTTGTCGGGCCCCGCGTCGGCTCTCGCCGACGATCCGCAGGTGCAGCGCGCCTATCTTGGCACCGCCTGACGCACAGGAGCCGGGCTATGTCTTGCGCCTGCCGGCCGTGGACGGCTTCATCCCGGCTTCGAGCAGCAGCAAGAGGCAGCCGCTCAACCGCTCCTCCATCTCCCTGTCGTGAATCGACAGCGGACCGGGATCGTTGAGGATGGCATTGACCAGCGTCCCCAGAACGACCTGAAAACCGAAGGCGACGCTGCGGCTCTTCGCGGCGGCGCGACCCTTGCCCATGGCGTGGAGCAGGGGAGGCGTGGCGCCGGCCGTGTTCGCGCGCGCCAGACCCTTGAACGTATTCCACCGGTCCGGCCGCGTATCGCCGTGCTGGAGCGCGGCGCGCAGCACGCCTTCATGATTCCGGGCCCAGCCGAGGATCCCGCCGACGAGAAGGCGGCAGAGCCCGGCGAGCGAGGCGTTCTTTAACGCCGAGTTTGCGGTCATTGCCGACAGTCTGCGCTCGCCGTCGCGCGCGGCCAGTTCGATCAAGGCGTTGAAATAGGCCTCCTTGCTCTCGAACCGGCTGTAAAACGCGCCGACGGTGGCGCCGACCTTGCCGCACAGGGCTTCGATGGACAATTCGCCAAGGCTGCGCGTTCGCAGCATGTCGGCGCCGGCCGCAAGCAGCGCCGCCGTCATCTCGCGGCTCCGCTTCTGCCGCGACGGGGTGACGCCGGGAAAGTCCAGATGGCCCGCTTCGCGCTGCATCCGCTGTTGCGCTCCCTTGCAAAATAATCATAATGATAATTCGGATTATGGTTTCTTGCAATGCTTGACGGCGGTATCGACGACCTCGGGCCACACGCCGCGGCAACCAGGCAAGGCTGAACATCGACGAACGGCGGACCAACCGCCGGCGTCGGCACCGGGGAGGAACGCATGAGCGCAGGCGGCGACAATGTATTTCGCGGCACCATCGGCAAGACCATCGCGGGCTCAAAGCCGTGGTGGCCGCCGGCGCCAAAACCGCCGGCCGGGGCTCCCAACATCCTCGTGGTGCTGTTCGACGACGTCGGCTTTTCCGATTTCGGCTGCTACGGCTCGCCGATCAGGACCCCGACCATCGATACGCTCGCGGCCGACGGCCTGCGCTATTCGGGCTTCCACACCACCGCGATGTGCTCGACCACGCGTGCGGCGCTTCTGACCGGGCGCAACCATCACTCGGTCGGTGTCGGCTGCCTCGCCAATTTCGACTCCGGTTACCCCGGCTACCGCGGCAAGATCGCGCGCGAAGCGGGAACGCTGGCGGAAATGCTTAAAGCGCACGCCTATCGCAATTACATGGTCGGCAAATGGCACGTCACGCCGCTGACCGAAAGCGGCGCAACCGGGCCGTTCGACGGCTGGCCGCTGGGGCGCGGTTTCGACCGCTTCTATGGCTTCCTCGACGCCGAGACCGATCAGTTCGCGCCGGAATTGGTGTCGGACAATACCCACATCGATCCGCCCGCGACGTTTGCCGACGGCTATCATCTGACCTCGGACCTGGTTGATCAGGCGATCCGCTTCATCGGCGACCATATCGCCGACCGGCCCGATCTGCCGTGGCTCACTTGGCTCGCCTTCGGTGCCTGCCACGCGCCGCATCAGGCGCCCGCCGACATCATCAAGAGCTATGACGAGGTTTTCGCGCAGGGCTGGGACGTCGAACGCGAGCGGCGGATGGCGCGGCAGAAGGCGTTGGGCATCGTTCCGCCGGAAACCGAGATGCCCGCGCGCAATGACGGCGTGAAAGCCTGGGACGAGCACAGCGCCGACGAGAGGCGCGTCTTCACCCGCCTGCAAGCGGCGTTCGCCGGCATGCTCGATCACGCCGACCGGCATCTGGCGCGGCTGATCGCGTTTCTGGAAACCGCAGGCGTGCGCGACAACACGCTGATCCTCGTGCTGTCGGACAACGGCGCGAGCCAGGAGGGCGGCCCGCTCGGCTTCTTCAACGCCATGGGGCCGTATAATTTCCGCCCCGAGCCGATCCCGGAAAAGCTGCGGCGGATCGACGACATCGGCGGCCCGGACTCCCACACCAATTTTCCGCATGGCTGGGCGATGGCGTCCAACACGCCGCTGCGCCGTTACAAGCAGAATACCCATGGCGGCGGCATCCGCGATCCCTTCGTCATTTCATGGCCGAAGCGGGTGCCGGCAAAGGGCGAGTTGCGCCATCAATTCGTCCACGCCAGCGACCTCGTGCCGACCCTGCTCGAACTGGTCGGCATCAGCGCGCCAACGGCCATCGCAGGCACCGCGCAAATGCCGATCGAAGGCGAAAGTTTTGCCCGCTCCATCAAGGACGCGGCGGCGCCGTCGAAATCATCGCCGCAATATTTCGAGATGTTCGGGCATCGCGGCATCTGGCACCAGGGCTGGAAGGCGGTCGCCTATCATCCGCCGGGCACGCCGTTCGAGAACGACAAATGGGAGCTGTTTCATCTCGACCGCGATTTTTCGGAAGTTCACGATCTCGCCGCGAAAGAACCGGAACGCCTGGCCGAGATGATAAAATTGTGGTGGAGCGAGGCGGAGAAGCACAATGTGCTGCCGCTCGACGACCGCTTCGGCCCGCGCTTTGCCGAGAACGCCGCGCGCTTCCAAGGCGCGCGGAGCAATTTTGTGTTCCACGCCGGAATGGGGCATGTGCCGACCGACGTCGCGCCCGACGTGCGCAGCCGCAGCTACACCATTGAAGCGCATGTCGAGCTCGGCGATGCCGGCGCCGAGGGCGTTCTGATCGCGCATGGCGACGCGACCTCGGGCTATAGCCTCTATGTCAAGGACGGCCATTTGGTTCACGACCTCAATATCGGCGGCGGCCACGAGATCGTCCGCTCCGACCGCAGGATTCCCGCAAGCGCGCGCCGGCTCGGCGTGCACGTCAAGCGCCTGCTGCGCGAAGCGCCGCCCGCCAAGGGTTCGCGCACCGGGGTCTCGGAATATACGCTGCTGATCGACGGCGAGCCCGCCGGATCGCTGCAGACCCAGCTCGGATTCCACACCCTGATCTCGTGGTCCGGCCTCGACATCGGTCGCGATCGCTCGAGCCCGGTGTCGCATTACGCGGCGCCGTTCGAATTCACCGGACGGTTGCTGCGGGTCACAGTCGCCATGCATAACGACCAGAAGCTCGACGGCGACGGCATCGGCGCCGCCGAAATGGCGAGGCAGTAACAGGGTCCTCAAAGGTTGTCATGCCGGGGCGGTGCGAAGCATCGAACTCGGAATCTCGAGATTCCCCGATGCGCAATTGCACATCTGAGGTCTGGTGCTAGAGGGACGCGACTTCTGTTTCTATCATGGCTGGGGCCTATCCTGCCGCGGGAAGGCAGCCGCGGGGGCTGTCATTCCTTGCCTTCAAATCATGAAGACCTGTACTCTCTGGCGGGAGGTTGACGGGATGACGGCTCGCTTTCAACAGACCGGATTGATGTCGGTTGCTAATCGGGTCATCCGGGTCGCGACCAGCCGCGGGCGGGGAGCGGTGGTAAGCGGCTCCTCAACGTCGCTGGCAGCCGCGCCGCTCACTTTTGCCGTCGGGAGCGGTCAGCGCGAGCTCCGGCTTGATCTGTTCCGCGGCCTCGCCTTGTGGCTGATCTATATCGATCACGTTTCACCGGATATCCTGACCTGGGGCACGATCCGGAATTATGGATTCAGCGACGCCGCGGAAATCTTCATTTTCATCTCCGGATTCACAGCGGCGCTGGTCTATGGCAGGGCCATGTTCGAGTCCGGGATGCTGATCGGAACGGCGCGCGTGCTGCGGCGGGTCTGGCAAATCTACACCGTGCATCTTTTGCTGTTTCTGGTGCTAATCGGTGAAATCGCCTACGTCACGGCGGTCTCGGAAAAATCCTTCTACATCCACGAGATGGAGGTCGCGGAGTTCTTCAATGAGCCCGGGCAAGTGATGATTCAGGCGCTGCTGTTGCGCTTCCGGCCGCTGAACATGGATGTACTGCCGCTCTACATCGTGCTGATGGCTTCTCTTCCCCTGGTCCTCATGCTGGCGCGATCGCAAAGGGATTTGCCGCTGATCCTGTCGATCGCGCTCTACATCCTCACGATCCGGTTCGACCTGCATTTGTCGACCTATCGGGACGGTTTCTGGTCGTTCAATCCGTTTGCGTGGCAGCTTCTTTTCGTTTTCGGCGCCTGGTGCGCGCTGGGCGGCGGGCCGCGGATATCGCCCATTATCGACTCGCCCGCGACATTCTGGGTGGCCGTCCTCTATCTCTGTGCGGCCTTCTTCATCACTATGACCTGGTATTTCCCCTATCTGGAGACCCTCCTTCCGGCCTGGCTTATCCGTGCGATCTATCCGATCAACAAGACCGATTTCGACGTATTGCGCTTTGCCCATTTCCTGGCGCTCGCCGTCGTTGCCCTGCGCTTCGTACCGGGCGACTGGCCGGGATTGCAGTCGCCCTGGTTTCGGCCGCTCATCCTGTGCGGGCAGTATTCGCTGCAGATCTTTGCGCTCGGGGTCGCCTTGTCGTTTGCGGGTTATGCGCTGCTAATGGAGCTGTCCGCAGGCGTGGTGCTGCATGTCATCGTCGGCATCACCGGTATCCTGATCATGTGCGGCGTCGCAAGGGTCTTCACCTGGTACAAGTGGGCCATGATCGGGCGCGGGCGCGCCCAGGATCCCATTGCGGCCGAGCTGAAGACGCAACGTCCATGACGGGCACCTGAAATTTGAAGAAGGGAGAAAAAAGTGAAAGTCAGCAGATATCTCTTCGCCATCCTGCTTTTTGCCGGTGCACTCCAAAGCCTACCTGTGCAGTCGCAGGAGGTGAAGGTAGGCGATCTCGTTATTTCACAACCTTGGAGCCGCGCCGCGCCGCGCGGTGCAGAATTGGCCAGCAGTTATCTGACGATCGAAAACAAGGGAACGACGCCAGACCGCTTGATCGGAGGATCGACGGAAATCGCCGAAAAGCTTCAAATCCAGCAGAGCGGCATGGTCGGGGGCGGGCTGACCTTAACTCCCGTTGAAGGAGGATTGACGATCTCCCCCGGCGACAAAGTGGTGTTGGCGCCTCACGGTTATCACCTCACCTTGTCGAATCTCAAGAGCCGGATGAAGAAAGGAACCAAAGTGCCAATGACGCTTGAGTTTGAAAAAGCGGGCAGGGTCGCAGTCTCGTTTGACGTGCTTGGCGCCGCCTCGACAGGACCGGTCGCGCCTAAAGCCTCGGCGCCAGATGACGGCAAGATCAAGAAATGAGGATGCGCTTTCCCCGCAAGGGCAGACACCGGTCGGCGCTTTCGGCAGGTCCGGTTTCGAGCGATCCGCTCAGGCATCTGCAGCGGTACCCGGTTGGAAGGCCGCCAACAGGGCCTTGTTGATTGCCGTGGATCGAGTGAACGTGCGTAGCCTAGCGTGCAACTCTACCTTTCAGTTAGCAAACATCTTGGCTAAGCTTCGGTTTTCGCATTCGTCACATTGCGGTGCACCATAAGATAAAATGGATGGAACGTGATGGCCCATAAGGATGACGTAGCTCTCATGCGTCCCGTCGAGCGCGATCTCCGGCTCGATCTGTTGCGCGGCTTGGGCCTGTGGATGATCTTCCTCGATCACGTTCCGAACGACGTCGTCGCCTGGTTGACGCTTCGCAACTACGGATTCAGCGACGCTGCCGAGTTCTTCGTGTTCATTTCTGGCTACCTTGCCGGCTTCATCTACGGTCCTATTATAGCCGGCGGTAATTTTCTCGCTGCCACCAAGCGGCTATGGAAGCGGGCCGTGCAAATGTACGTTGCCCATATCATGCTGTTCCTGATCTTCACCGCGCAGATCGCGCGTGCCGCCAGGAAATTTGACAATCCGATGTATGAGAATGAATTCAACGTCTTCAATTTTCTCCAGCATCCCGACATCCTGATCGGACAGGCGCTCACGCTGCGGTACAAACCGGTCGATCTCGACGTGCTGCCGCTCTATATTTCGCTGATAGCGGCTTCGCCGCTGATCCTGTGGTGCATGGTGCGCCGCCCGAACCTGACCTTGCTCGGCTCGGCGGTCCTGTACGTTTTGGCTCGCTGGTTCGACTGGAACCTCCCTTCATATCCACCGGGCACAACCTGGTACTTCAACCCGTTTGCCTGGCAATTGCTGTTTTTTTTCGCCGCATGGTGCAGCGTCGGGGGCGCCGCCAAATACTGGCATCTGATTCAATCCCGCATGGTGTTTGCGATATCCCTTGCGTGGATTGCCTTTGCCTTCATGATCGTGATGACCTGGCACAGCGACTTCCTGGCATCGCTGATTCCGAAATGGATGATCAAGGCGATCTATCCGATCGACAAGACCGATCTCGATATGTTGCGTTTTACGCACTTCCTCGCTGTGGCGGTCGTGGTGTCGCGATATGTCCCGCATAACTGGGGACCGCTCACCGCCAAATGGACTTACCCGCTCAGGCTGTGCGGCCGGCATTCGCTGCCGATTTTCTGCATTGGCGTATTCCTGTCCTTTGGAGCGCATTGGATCCTGGTGCAGTATGACTCGGGAATCTTGACGCAGATCGGCGTCAGCATCGCCGGATTCCTGATCATGATCGCAATCGGATGGGCTTTGGATCAGAGCCAGAAGGTCCCCGATTTGTTCGTCGAGGTAACCGATCTCGAGGCACCCAGGGCTGCGACCGGGCCGGGCACGGCGTGATCACCGCCGGCGCCTGGAAGGGCTCAGTTTTGAGCGTCATCGTCCATTCGGACTTCGTCAGAGGAGCCATCTATGCCCAGACGCCTATTGATCATCTGTAGCATACTTCTGTTTTCGACTTGCGTCGCACCGGCGCAAACTCCATCCCCAGAGGCTATGGCCGCCGCGCGCAGCCTGGTTACTACGCTAGGGCTCTCCGATCAGTACAAGGCGCTCCTGCCGGTCATTCTGCTAGGCCTCAAGCCCGTGCTGACACAGGAAAGGCCGGAAATGGAACGCGCATTCGATGCGGTGCTTCCGAAGGTGGCGGAAGCCTATGCTCCATATTACACCGCGATGGTCGACGCCGCCGCCACCGTTTATGCCAACAATTTTACGGTGGACGAGCTGCGTGAAATAGAGGCGTTCTATGGCCGGCCAGCCGGAAAAAAGCTTCTGGAAAAGTCGCAAGCTATTGCGCAGCAGAGCACGCAGGTGGGTCAGGAAACCGGGCGCAAGGCGACCGAGGCTCTACGCGCGCGTTTGACCGAGCTGCTGCGACAGACGGCGCACTAGGTGTGATGGTGCGGGATGATCAAGACCGAGGGGCATCTGACGGGGGAGCGCCTTCCCGGCATTGCGGAGAAAGCCTTGCCCTGGAGCAGGGCGATACGATCAATCGCGCGCCTCGACGCCTACGATATCGCCACCGTCGCGCTGATCGCGGCGCTTGTCGTCATCGCGCTGTGGACCTTCAAGGATTACGCGATCTCCAACGATGAAGGCGTGCAGCATCACTATGGCGAACTGATCATTGCCTATTACCGGAGCGGATTCAGGGTTCGTGATCTATTTACCTTCCAGAATCTTTACCTCTACGGCGGACTGTTCGACATTATTGTCGTGGCGCTCGCCAATGTCATTCCGGCTGATCCCTACGAATTGAGTCATGTCCTTTGCGCAATGACGGGGATTGGTGGGGTAGCCGCCAGCGCGGCGACGGCGCGATTGATTGCGGGTCCTCGCGCGGGTCTGATCGCGGCTGTGGCCCTTGCACTTTGCGGCGCATGGTACGGCGCCATGTTCAACCACACCAAGGACATTCCGTTCGCCGCCGCCATGACGGGGGTAACGCTGTTTCTCGTCCGCATCCTTCGCCAAATGCCGTTGCCTCGCATCATCGACGTCGCAGCGCTCGGTGTCTTTGCGGGGGCAGCTCTTGGAGTGCGAAGCCTTGGTTTGCTGCTGTTTGTCTATCTCGGTCTCGCCATCGTTATCTGCCTGCCCTGGCGGGAGAACGGTGGCGCGCGCTTGCGTTTTGCGACCAGCTCCGCGTTGAGGACCTTCCCGGGGGTAGCATTGGCGCTTCTCATCATGATCCTGGCCTGGCCATGGGCCGCGCTGTCGCCGCTCAATCCGATCCGCGGTCTGTTTGCCTTCTCGGAATTTCATTACGCCATCCGCACCATGTTCGCAGGCCGCATTTACGAGATGGCCGATGTGTCGCGGATCTATGTTCCGGGCTATCTCTTGATCCGCGTGCCGCTGATCACTCTGGCCGGCGCGGCTGTCGCGATGAGTTCACTTCTTTGGCAACCCTTCGGACGCGAGCCGCAACAGCGGCGTCGCGAACTCGCCCTGGTGTCATTGACGATTATAGTTCCGCTGGCAAGCGAGGTGCTGTTTCACGGACCTGCGTTTACTGGAATGCGGCATTTTCTATTCGTGCTTCCTCCGCTCGCGATACTGGCGGGCGTCGGTTTCAGTGAGTTGGTTGACGCGCTCGAAATGAAGGGCCGGCGGTTGGCCGCCGGCGCCATCGCTTTGGTTGGCGCATGCTTCTTGTGGGAGGGGGCAACCCTCGTCCGGCTGCACCCCTACGAGAACCTGTCCTACAATGCCCTGGTCGGAGGCCTTGAGGGTGCATTCCGCCGCTACGACATGGATTACTGGTTCAACAGCATGCCAGAGGCGATCCATCTGCTTGAGGCGTATCTGCGCACCGAGAAACCGCTGGACGAGACCCAGCCCCTGAAGATCTATTCGGTTGCAGTTTGCGGGGAACGTTTGACCTTTGATCGGACCGTCACCATTCCGCAATTGCAATGGGATTTCAGACCCGCGTGGGAGGATTCCGAGTTCTTTATCGCGACGACACAAATGAATTGCGACCGCGATCTCGATGGCGAGATCGTCGGCACGGTGGAAAGATTTGGCGTTCCCATCGCCTATGTGAAGGACAGGCGGGCCATCATGCAGCGAGCCACCGCAAGCCTTGCATCGACGCAACCGTGAGAGCACCCCTGTGCGTATCACGGTTGCAGTCCTTTTGGTGGCCTGCGCGTGTCCCGACGTCGGGTATGCGGAGCCGCCAGCGGCTGACAGAGTGTCGCTGAGCGAGCAGACAGTGACGTGGAGTACCGTTAAGGCAGCTATGCGGCGCGTGTCCCGGAATGACCGTTCAGGACATTTCGCGACGCCAGACTATTTGATCTTGTGGTAAGCAGCGGCAGAACGGGCTGGATCGGTTGCACCGGCGCGCGCCCGATATCAAATTACTCGGCGGCCTGCTTGATCGAG
The DNA here is from genome assembly GCA_041490045.1 of Bradyrhizobium sp. Lineage (GTDB taxonomy): Bacteria > Pseudomonadota > Alphaproteobacteria > Rhizobiales > Xanthobacteraceae > Bradyrhizobium. Next base: position 33,214 of record JBGPSI010000001.1, on the reverse strand, counting down.
CCTTGCTCGCTTGCGGGATAGTCCAGATCGGCATCCCCGGATCGTCCCCAGCCCGAGAACCAGTTCGATAGCCGGTCGAGATAGAGATACACCACGGGAGTGGTGAACAGGGTCAGCGCCTGGCTCACGATCAGGCCGCCGACCATCGCGTAGCCGAGCGGCTGGCGGATTTCCGATCCGGTGCCGGTGCCCAGCATCAGCGGCACGCCGCCCAGCATCGCCGCCATGGTCGTCATCATGATCGGGCGGAATCGCAGCAGCGCGGCCTTCCGGATCGATTGCTCCGGCGACAGGTGCTCGTCGCGTTCGGCCGAGATCGCAAAGTCGACCATCATGATGCCGTTCTTCTTGACGATGCCGATCAACAGGATGATGCCGATCAGGGCGATCAGGCTGAAATCGAATCCGAACGCCATCAGGATTGCGAGCGCGCCGACGCCGGCCGACGGCAGCGTCGAGAGGATGGTCAAGGGGTGGATGTAGCTTTCGTAGAGAATGCCGAGGATCAGGTACACCACGACCAGCGCCGCCAGGATCAATAGCGGCACGGTGCTGAGCGATTGCTGAAACGCCTGCGCAGTGCCCTGGAAGCTGGAGTTGAGGGTTGCGGGCGCCCCGAGCTCGACCATCGACTTCTGTACCGCAACGGTGGCCTGGCCGAGCGCCACGCCCTGGGCGAGGTTGAAGCTGATGGTGATCGCCGGGAACTGGCCCTGGTGGCTGATCGACAGCGGCCGGACCGGCACGCTGGTCCAGGTCGCGAACGTCGACAACGGCACTTCATCGCCCGTGGTCGGTGATTTGACATAGATCTTGCTCAGCGTGTCGAAGCTGCCCTGCAGGTCCGGCAGGATCTCCAGGATCACGTGATAGCTGTTGAGCTGGGTGAAATACTGGGCGACCTGGCGCTGGCCGAAGGCGTCGTAAAGGGTGTCGTCGATCAGTTGCGGCTGGATGCCGTAGCGCGCCGCGGTGTCGCGATTGATCTTCAGCTCCAGCGTCGTGCCCTGGGTCTGCTGGTCGGTGGCGACGTCGCGCAGCTCCGGCAATGTCTGCATCTTCGCCAGAATCTTCGGCGCCCATTCGTTGAGCTCGCCGAGATTGGCGTCCTGCAGCGTGAATTCGAATTGCGTCCGCGTCGGCCGGCCGCCGAGCCGGACGTCCTGCGCGGCCTGCATGTAGAGGCGGGCGCCCTCGACCTTTTCGAGCTTGGGACGCAGGCGGGCGATGATTTGCTGGGCGGAGGCCTTGCGCTCATTGCGCGGCTTCAGCGTGATGAAGAGATTTCCGTTGTTGCCGGCGCGGCCGCTGCCGCCGATCGCCATCGCCACGCTGGCGACGTCGGGGTCGGCCTGCACGATCTTGCCGAGGGCCTCCTGGTGCTGCTTCATCGCCGCGAAGGAGATGTCCTGCGAGGCTTCGGAGGTGGCGGTGATCAGGCCGTTGTCCTGCTGCGGGAAGAATCCCTTGGGAATGACGATGAACAGATAGACCGACAATGCGAGCGTCGCGAAGAAGATCAGGAGCGTTGTCTTGCTCCACCGCATCGCCCGGTCCAGGCCGCCTTCATAGGCGTGAAGCATCGCGTCGAACGCGCGTTCGCTCCATTGATAGAAGCGGCCGTGTTTGGTCTCGCCATGCGCGCGCAGGAAGCGCGATGCCATCATCGGCGTCAGCGTCAGCGACACCACCATCGAAACGAAGATCGTCATCGCCAGCGTCACGGCGAATTCGCGGAAGAGGCGGCCGATGATGCCGCCCATCAGCAGCAAGGGGATCAGCACCGCCACCAGCGAAATACTGATCGACACGATGGTGAAGCTGATTTCGCTGGCGCCCTTGAAGGCGGCGGCAAGCGGCCGCTCGCCTTCCTCGATATAGCGCGTGATGTTTTCCAGCATCACGATGGCATCGTCGACGACGAAGCCGACCGCGATCGTCAGCGCCATCAGCGACAAATTGTCGAGCGTATAGCCGAACACCCACATCAGCGCGCAGGCGCCGAGCAGCGCCAGCGGCACGGTCACGGTCGGAATGACGGTCGCCCAGAAACTGCGCAGGAAGATGAAGATGACCATGACGACCAGCGCGATGGTCAGGAGCAGGGTGAACTGGACGTCCTCGACGGCGGCGCGGATGGTCTGGGTGCGGTCGCTGATCAGCTCGATCTTGATCGCCGGCGGGATCGCCGCGACCAGCCTCGGCAGCATCGACTTGATCTTGTCCACGGTCTCGATGACGTTGGCGCCGGGCTGCTTGAACACCACCAGGAACACGCCGCGCTTACCGTTGGCCCACGCCGCCTGCTTGGCGTCCTCCGGGCCGGTGACGGCCTGGCCGATATCCCTGATCCGCAGCGGGCCGCCGTTGCGGTAGGCGATGATGACGTCGTTCCAGTCCTTGGAATCCAGGAGCTGATCGTTGGCGTAGATCGTATAGGCGCGGGTCGCGCCGTCGATGTTGCCCTTCGGGCTGTCGACCGTCGTGATCGCGATCTGGCTGCGGACATCTTCCAGTGACAGGCCCTTGGCGACCAGTTTCGCCGGATCGATTTGGATGCGGATCGACGGCTTTTGCTGGCCGCCGATGATAACCTGCGCCACGCCGGAGATCTGGCTGATCTGCTGCGCGAGCTGGGCGTCAACGGCGTCGCTCACTGTGGTCAGTGGCAGGGTGTCGGAGGTTGCCGACAACAGCAGGATCGGCGAATCCGCCGGATTGACCTTGCGGTAGGTGGGCGGCGAGGGGAGGTTCTTCGGCAGCTGGCCGCTGGCGGCGTTGATGGCGCCCTGAATGTCGTTGGCGGCGCCGTCGATGCTGCGGTTGAGATCGAACTGGATGGTGACGGCCGCCGTCCCCAAATAGCTCGTCGAGGTCATCTGGGCGATGCCGGGAATCTGGGCGAACTGCCGCTCCAGCGGCTGCGCCACCGATGTGGCCATGGTTTCGGGGCTGGCGCCCGGCAGGTTTGCAGTGACCTGGATGGTTGGGAAATCCACCTGCGGCAGCGGCGCGACCGGGAGCAGCGGGTAGGCGACGAGGCCGACGAACAGAATGCCGGCCATCATCAGCGAGGTGCCGATGGGATAGCGGATGAAAGGTGCGGAAATGCCCTCGCTCATTCCGGTTTGACCCCGGCTTGCGCTGGATCCGAACTTGCCACCGCCGTGCTGACGAGGGTTCCAGGCCGCACCTTGTACACGCCGGCCGTGATCACCTGATCTCCCGGCGAAAGACCCTCATCGACCACCGAGCGGCCGTCGATCGATTGGCTGACCTTGACCTTGCGCAGTTCGGCTTTGTTGTCCTTGCCTACCGCATAAGCGTAGAGACCGTCATTGCCGTGCTGGATCGCATCGTCCGGAACCACGGTGGCGTCCTTCAGCGTCTTCACCAGAAGCCGCGTGGAGACCGATTGACCCGGCCACAAGGCGTGGTCCTTGTTGTCGAACACCGCCTTGAGGCGAATAGTCCCGCTGGTCGTGTCGACTTGATTGTTGACAACCGCCAGCGCTCCCGCCGAGAGGGTTTTCTTGCCGTCCGTCGTCAGCGCGATGACCTTGAGCGGCTGAACCGATTGAGCCTCGTTGATGTAAGGCAATTGCTCTTCCGGCGCGGTGAAGATGACGGCGATCGGCTCGATCTGGGCGATCGTCACAATGCCGGTTTGGGTCGCGGCGTTGACGATGTTGCCGATGTCAACCTGGCGCAGGCCGGCGACGCCGGAGATCGGCGCCTTGACCTGGGTATAGTCGAGCTGGGTCTGGGTATTGAAGATGGCCGCATCGTCGGCCGCCAGCTGCGCGGTCAATTGGGCAACGGTGGAGCGCTGGGTATCGGTCTGCTGCCGGGTCGCGAATTCGCCGAGCTTGGTATAGCGCTGCAAATCGAGATTGGCGTTGGCCAGATTGGCCTCATCCTGCGCCTTCTTGGCCTTGGCCTGATCGAGCGTCGCCTGGTAGGGGCGGGGATCAATCTCGACCAGGAGTTCGCCCTGATTGACGAGCTGGCCTTCCTTGAATGCGATCTTGTCGATCTGTCCGTCGACACGGGTCCGTACCACCACGGTGTTGAAACCCTGCACCGTTCCGAGCCCGCTCAGATAGACCGGAAAATCAGCTTTCTGGACGGGTGCGATGGTGACGCGAACCGGATTGGGCGCCGATTTCTGCGCATTGCTGGCTGTGACCCGATTTTCGCCGTGGAACCGCTGCCAGCCGTAAACCCCTGCCGCGGCGAGCACTGCGGCCAGCAAAACCCAACGGATGGTCCGCGCTACGGTCATGTCAGCTCATGCGTTCAAAAGTAAGTCATGGGTCTTCAAAACGGTTCCCATCGGCCAGATATAATATGCGTGCACTTTATGTGTAAACACACTATAGCTTGAAGAAACCTAAACAATCGGAAAGCTTTGGGAGACCGGACGCCTGATGTCGCTCGACCTGAAACGCCAACTCGTCGCGCAACTTGTCGAGAGCTCGCGCCTGCTGCGCAACTATATCGATCACCGCGCCAAGGGCCGTGGCACCACCCGCGCGCAGTGGATTGTGCTGTTCCGTTTGCGGCAGCAGGAAGGCTTGTCCCAGGTCGATCTCGCCGAGGTGCTCGAGCTGCAGCCGATCTCGCTGGTGCGCCTGCTCGATCGTCTGGTCGAGCAGGGTCTGCTCGAGCGACGGCACGATCCCAAGGATCGCCGCGCCAACCGGCTGTTCCTGACCGCGAGCGGCCGACAGCTTGTCGACGATCTCGACAGCCTGCGCGATTCCATCGCCTCCGATGTGCTGCAGGAGATCCCGGACCGCGCGATCGAAACCACCCTGCGGACGCTCCAGGACATCAAGGACCGGATCAAGGGCCAGGCCGAATCTTCCGGCACCATCGCGGCCAAGTAGGCGAGCAGGGCTGCCAGCCGGACTCGCACCCGCGTGCTTGCCGGCGCCGCGCGGGCATTAGCCGGAATTGAACGTTTCCAATCTGGATCATGCCGCGACGCGTTGTCACCGCGGCGCGCGTCGTTCATATCACGGCGCGCGTGGCCGCCGCGCCTGGATCGCAGTGCGCCACAGCCCGAGGAGTTGCATGATGGATGAATTGAACGGACGCATGATCGCCTGCCAGATTCTCATCACCGGCCTGATCGCGCGCGTCGCCAACAATTCACCCGATCCGCTGCGGTTTCTCACCGACTTTCGCGATGAAATCAGAGCCGTGGTGAAGGGCGTCAACATCGCCGGAATGGACAACACCGATCGGGTGCGGCAAGTCGCGCAGCGAACCGTCGATGAATTGTTTTCGCTGATGAAGCCGCCCAGCGTCGATTGATCGATGCAGGAAGGCCCGATGTAGCAGCGACTTTCTGCATCAGTTTAGAACGCTTACAAACGTTGTTTTAGAACGATTTCAAATTCCAGCTTAGAATCATTTTGATCTGGATGTATTCAAGCAACGCAAAGCCGCGTTCGCATTGACCCGAATTTTTTCGCTCGATACCAACGCTTCATCGCTCGTTGCAAATGAACCGCATGAGCGAATGGGGATCTGGTTCAAGGGGCAAGCGGGATGGGTCAGGCAATAGCACCGAGGTCGTTGCGTTCGATCGCGACAGTGAACTTGGTCAACGAAACTTTCGAAAATTATTCCGGGCGAAAAGTCTCGGCGGTTGCCGGCCTGATCGCGGTGGCTTCGTTCTCGGGCGCCGAAGCGCAGCAATCGAACCTGCCGCCGGTCACGGTCGATGCCCCGGTCGAGCGCCCCCGCCCAGCCGTGACCAAACCCACTCCGGATCAGATCCGGGCCCGCAACGCACTGCGCCGCGCGGCGCGGCGGACGCAGCCCGCGCAGGTCGCGGCGGTGCCGTTTCCCAACGCGGGCGGCTTGCAGGCCGACCGCAATCCCTATGCCGACGCAGCCGCGCCCTACAAGGTCGACCACGTGCAGGCATCGGGTAAATTCCCGGAGCCGCTGTTGAACACGCCGAAAGCGGTCACGGTGCTGAGCAAGGAGGTTCTGGCAGACAAGAACGCCACCACGCTGAAGCAGGCGATCCTGAGCACCGCCGGCGTGACGCTCGGAACCGGCGAGGGCGGCAACGCCTTCGGCGATCGTTTCTTCATTCGCGGCTTCGACGCCCGCAACGATATCTTCCTCGACGGCGTGCGCGACGCCGGCGTCAGCGTTCGCGAGAATTTCTTCACCGAGCAGGTCGAAATCCTGCGCGGACCGGGTTCGTCGTTTGCCGGCCGCGGCACCACCGGCGGCGCGATCAACATCGTCTCCAAGCAGGCGACGGCGGAGAAGAGCTTCTACAACATGGACACGACCTTCGGCACCGACCGCACCAAGCGCGTCACGCTGGACGTCAATCAGGTGATCAGTCCGACGCTGGCGGTGCGCGCGGGAGGGTTGTTCCAGGACGCCGGCGTGGCCGGCCGCGACTTTATCAAGGACGACCGCAATGGCGGCTTCGTCACCACGAAATGGACGCCGGTCGACGCGGTCAAATTCACCGCGGGCTACATTCACACCGAACTGCACGGACTGCCGGATTTCGGCATTCCGTATTACCGGCCCAGCACGGCCTCGACCGCCGGCGGCCCCTTCCCGGATTTCGGCGTCAACCGCAACAATTTCTACGGCTTCGTCAATCGCGACTTCTACCGGGTCGGGCAGGACATCGGGACCTTCAATGGCGAGGTCCAGATCACGCCGGACCTGACCCTGAGCGACAAGGTCAGGGTTTCGCGCTCGACGCTGAACTATATCGGCACGATTCCGGAATCGCCGGTGCTCGCCAATCCACTTTCGGCGTCGACACTCAGTGCCAATCCGCAGAGCCGCTATCAGGTCACCGACGTCGTCGCCAACCAGACCGAGGCAACCTACAAGTTCGCCACCGACGGCTGGAAGCACACGGCGCTCGCCGGCGTCGAGGTCTCGCGCGAAACGGCCAGCATCGACAAATATACCGGGCTGAGTTCGGAACTGACCACCGGTGCGCCTTTCAGCGGCAGCGGGTCGCTCAGCGGTGTCAGCGTGTTCGCCCCGCAATACACCTTTCTGCCGTTCGGAACCGCGGCGCTTGCGGGACTGCCCACGAAACTCGGCATCGACACCAAGAGCGTGTACGTGCTCGACACCGCCAACTACAACGATCTCGTCATCCTCAATGGCGGACTTCGGTACGATAATTACAACATCTCCACCAACGGCTACGGTACGGTGAACGGGGTGGCGAATGTGTTCGGCTCGCAATCCGCCGAGTTCGGCCTGCCGAATTTCAACCTCGGCCTGGTGCTCAAGCCGCTGCCGATCGCCAGCGTCTATGCCGCCTATGCGACCTCGTCGAATCCGGTCGGCGCCGAATTCGACGGCACCAGCACCGCCTATGGCGGGCTGGCGCCAACGCTCAACGGCAACGCAAACCAGATCTTCGGTCCCGAAAAGAACAGAGCGATCGAAGTTGGCACCAAGTGGGAGCTGTTCGAGCGGCATTTGCTGCTGACGGCCGCGCTGTTCCAGACCGAAAAAGACAATGCGCGCGAATCGCAAAACGTCACGGCGGCCACCGCGACGGCCGCGTGCCCCTATCCGGCCAACACGACAGGGTCGGTCGCCTGCATCAGTGCCGGCGCGGCGTACCGCATCAGGGGCATCGATCTCGAAGCCGGCGGCAAGATCACCGACAAATGGAGCGTCTTCGGCGGCCTCGTGCTGATGCAGTCGGAGGTGACGAAGTCGCTGATCCCGCCCGCGAACACGATTCTGTACAAGACCAATGTCGGGCTGCAACTTGCCAACGTCGCGCATCAATCCTTCAGCCTTCTGACGAAATACCAGCTCACCGACGTCTGGGAGCTCGGCGGGCAGGCTGTCTATCGCTCGAAGATGTATGGCGGCACCTTCCTTGCCGCGAACCAGGGCACTGTGCTGCCGAGCTACTGGCGCTTTGATGCCTTTGCCGAGGCCAAGATCGACAAGAACTGGACCGCAAAACTGTACGTCGCCAACATCTTCAACAAGCTCTATTACGACGCGTTTTACCAGAGTGCGGCGCCATTCGTTCTCGAGGCGCCAGGCCGCAGCGCCTCGCTGGTCATCTCGGCCCGGTTCTGAGCGCCATGCTGATCTGCGTCCCCGAGGTTCTGAGCAAACAAGAGGTGGCGGATTTCCGCCTCCTGATGGATGGCTATGCGTGGGAAGACGGCCGTTCCACCGCCGGCGCGCAATCAGCCGATGTCAAAAGCAATGAACAATTGCCACCGGACAGCGAGTTGGCGCGCAAGCTCGGCAATCGCATCATCTCGGCGCTGACGGCCAGTCCGCGTTTCGTCTCCGCCGCCGTGCCGCTGCAGATCTTTCCGCCGCTTTTCAACCGCTATGCCGCGGCGGGTGGGCACCATTTCGGCATCCACGTCGACAACGCCGTGCGCGGCGATCGCCTGACCGGCATGCGCATCCGGACCGACCTGTCGGTCACCTTGTTTCTCTCCGAACCGGGCGAATATGACGGCGGGGAACTGGTGGTCGAGGACCTCTATGGTTCCCACGAGGTCAAGCTGCCGGCCGGCGATCTCGTGCTTTATCCCTCGTCCAGTCTGCACATGGTGACGCCGGTCACCCGCGGCATGCGCGTTGCCTCGTTCTTCTGGCTGCAAAGCATGATCCGGGATGCCCAGGCCCGCACCATGATTTTCGATCTCGACACCGCAATCCAGGAGCTGGTCAGGCGCCTTGGGCGAAATGACCCTGAAACGGTCAAATTGACTGGTATCTATCACAACCTCATTCGCTACTGGGCCGAAGTATGAACACTTCGCTAGGCGCGATCCCGGAGATGTTATATTGTAACAGTGGGAGCAGCCGAGGCGGGTTTCCAGAACTTCCGGTCAAGGCACGTGCCGACATGAAATGGTTTCGATCAAACATCAGGCTGGGGTCGCGGCTCGCGCTGATTGCGCTTGCGATCCAGTTCCTGCTGTCGTTCGGGCATTTCCACGAGGGCAGCGCGCGGGCCGCGTCCGCCTCGAGGGACGCGAAGGGATCGGGGCTGCATCACCGGGTTGGGATGGCGGTCGCGCAGTTGGGCGCATCGGATCGAGCTTCGCAGGCGCCCCCCCTGAAGTTCTTGAGTCCGGTCCGGTCGAAGACCTCCGACCATGTTCCCTTGGGCCATCCATGCGACGATTGCGCGATCTGCGCCGTGATGGCGCTGGCCAATACCGTCGTAGATGCGGCGCCGCCTTCACTGCTGTCGCCTCATGCGACCGCATTTTCGTATCTGGCTGCCGACGACTGGTTCGCCGAACCGCAGTCGGCGCGTGTTGCATTCCAGCCGCGCGCTCCGCCGATCGCCTGACATCGGCGGCTGGAATGGGCGCGCTCGCGCTTGTTTCGGCCGTGTCGTGGTCTTTCCCGGCATTCCGCAAGCGCTTTGACTGGCTGGATGCATGTGTCACAACCTGATCCGCTACTGGACCGAAATATGAACAGTTTTTCCCATCGAGCTATGTACGGCGTGATGTCGGCGCTCGCGATGCTGCTGCTGGTGTCGCCATCGTCCGCGCAGCAACAGAACGCGGCCCCTGCGGCGCAGCAGGCTCCCGTGCTGTCTCAGCCTGCAACCGTTCCCGCGCAAGCCGCCCCGGCAACACAGGCTCCGGCGCCATCGGCGGCTGTCCCAACGGCGCCGTCGGCTTCGGACACGAGCGCAGCCGTTCCCGCCGATGCCGGCGGCAAGCCGTTGAAGTCGACCGGGCTGCGCGAGTTGTCGCCGTGGTCGATGTTCCTGTCGGCCGACATCCTGGTCAAGGCCGTGATGATCGGGCTGGCCTTCGCCTCGCTGGTGACCTGGACTGTCTTCATCGCCAAGATGATCGAGCTGTCGGTCGTGCAGCGCAAGTTGCGCGGCGCGCTCCGCAAGGTCGGCGACGCGAGATCGCTGGCGGAAGCGCAGTTCGCGCTCGGCGGAAAGGACAGCGTGCTGTCGTCGTTGCTGGCGGCCGCGATGCGTGAGGGCAGGCTCTCGGCGGGAATTTCCAGTGACGCCGGAATCAAGGAGCGGGCGGCCTCGAGCTTTGCCGAGATCGTGCGCGCCGAGGCGCGCCGGATCCGGCTCGGCATGGGCGTGCTCGCGACCATCGGCGCAACTTCGCCATTCGTCGGGCTGTTCGGCACCGTTTGGGGCATCATGAACAGCTTCATCGGCATCTCGAAATCGCAGACCACCAATCTGGCCGTGGTGGCACCGGGCATTGCCGAAGCGCTGCTCGCCACCGCCTTCGGGCTTGCCGCGGCGATCCCGGCGGTCATCATCTACAATCACTTTTCGCGGGTCACGAAAGGCTATCTCGAGCTGGTCGGCCGGGCATCGGGCGCGGCGGCGCGACTGTTATCGCGCGATCTCGATCGCACCCATGTCAGTTCGCCCGGCAATCTCAACTCGCGCGCGGCGGAGTAGGCGATGGCCATTTCGATTTCCGATAGCGACCTCGACGACGACGATGATTTCGCGGAAACGCATGAGATCAACGTCACGCCGTTCATCGACGTCATCCTCGTTCTCCTGATCATCTTCATGGTGGCGGCGCCGTTGTCGACCGTCGATCTTCCGATTGATCTGCCGTCCTCGACCGCGGCTCCGCAGAAGAAGCCGGACAAGCCGACCTATCTCACGATCAAGCCGGATCTGGCGCTGGCGATCGGCGAAAGCCCGGTCAAGCGATCCGATCTGGTGTCCTCGCTGGATGCGATGGCGGATGCGAGCAAGGACCGCTTCATCTTCCTGCGCGCCGACCGCGCGGTGCCCTATGGCGAGATGATGGACGTGCTGGAGGTCCTGCGCGCCGGCGGCTATACCAAGATCAAGCTGGTGGCGCTGGAAGGCGTTCCGAACGCGGCCTCGCCAGCGCCGGAAAATCCAAAACCTTGAGTGCAACACTTGAGTATGTGACGTGATCGCGATGCCCGACCTCCACACCGAAGCAAGATCGTCCCGGCGGCTTTGGATCTTCGCAGGCCTCGGCGCGCTCGCGCTGCATTTGGGCGGCGCGGCGCTCGCGGTCGCGCATCTGAGCCGTGCCGATCTGGACGATGACCTCGGCGCGCCCGCGATCGAGATCGGCCTGGAGATGACGTCGCCGCATCTGGAGCCGACCGACCTGCCGCCGGGTCCAGATACCGAGGCCTCCGTCGCCTCGCCGGCGATCGCCGAACAGAAGGCCGAGCTGAAAGACTCGGAACTGCCGAAGGACACGCCGACCGAAACCGAAGATCCGGATCGAGTGGTGACGCCGAACGATTCCCAGAAGCCGAAAGAGGATGATACGAAGGTCGCCACGGTGCAGACCTCCGCCTCCACTGAATCGGTTGCGGCGGAGGCGACCGCGACGCCGAGTTCAGAGAACATTCCGGAAGGCAAGCGCTCGGTCGCGCCCGCACAGGGCACCGGCGAAAGCGCTCGCCGCATTCGAGCGACCTGGCAGAAGGAGCTGATCGCCCACCTGGACAAGCACAAGCGCTATCCGGCGGAGCGTTCGCTGAAGAGCGCCGAGATCCTGGTCTCTTTCGCGCTGGACCGGATGGGGCATGTCCTGTCGACCACCATCGTCAAGGGCTCGGGCGACGCGGCGTTCGATCAGGCGGCACTGGCGATGGTGAAAAAATCCGATCCGGTGCCGCCACCGCCGCCGGCGGTTGCCGACGAGGGATTGAGCTTTACGCTGCCGGTGATTTTCCGGGTCAAGGGAAAGACCTGACTTCAGGGAAGTCTTGCTGCGGCGCTCCTCGGCCTTCGCGTCAGCGCAGGTAATACCGGATGCCGACATAGACCACGACGAGGCAGGCGAAGATTAGCGCCACTGGAAGCCGGGGTTTTGCACCCTGGCCGGCCATGGACTTCTGCGCGGCCGGCTTGCGCGGGGCTGGCGGGCGCTTGAAGGCGGTGACGTTGTCCTTTGCCTGATGGGTCGATTGGGCGGGAAGCTCGGGAGGTGCGCCGGCCCCGCCCATTTCGCCATAATAGGCCTGGTACATCAGCTTGATGGTGGCCTCGGTCGCCTCGGGCTCGGGCATTTGCCGGAGCAGCGCCTTGTAGCTTTCGAGGAAGGTGAGGGCTTCCGGGGGAAGGGCGGAAGCGCCGTTCAACTTGGCCATCATCTTCCAGGTCGCAAAATCGGCTCTAGCCCTGGTGTCGGCGCGTCGCGCGATCAACATATCGGAAGCTTTGATCACCATGCCCTCAGCCTTTTTTCGCATTTCCTTCTGTGAAAGGACTACGCGTTCCCGGTTACCACCAGAAGCAACTGGATTACATAGCCGGTCATCGTTCGCAGTATGGTTGAGATAATATCAAGATTTAGACCGAACTGCGAACCGGCCAGGGGAAGCAGGATCAGAATTCCGATCAGGATCAGCATACCGAACGGTTCCAGCCGGGCGAGCGGGACTCCGAGCACCCTCGGCAGCAATCCGACCGCGACCCGCCCGCCGTCCAGCGGGGGGATCGGAAGCATATTAAAGACCGCCAGCACGACGTTGATGAGAAGCGCATTCTTGAGATTGTCGGCAACCCACTGCGCAGTGGTCGGGGGCAGGTAGCCCAGCACATGGAACGCGGCGGCGGCAACGAAAGCCAGCGCGATATTGGTGGCGGGGCCGGCCAATGCCACCCAGACCATGTCGATCTGGGGATGGCGGAGGGCGCGAAAATTCACCGGCACCGGCTTGGCATAACCGAACAGAAACGGCGAGTGCGCGAGCAGCAGCATCGCCGGCAGCATCAGCGTGCCGAAGGGATCGATGTGCTTGAGCGGATTGAAGCTGACCCGGCCGCGGTCAAAGGCGGTGTTGTCGCCGAGCGCATGCGCGACAAAACCATGCGCGGCCTCATGGAAGGTGATGGCGGTGATAAGGGGCAAGACCCAGACCGACAGGTCGTAGAGGGTGATGTTCACGGCTGTCCTGATCGGTTCGAATGATGTCGCCACGCTAGCATGTATTCATGAACGGTCCGCTTCGACAGGGGCTTGCCGGTCAGGCCGGCGGCATCCCCGGATAGTGCGGCAGGCCATCGTCGAGCTTCAGCCAGGCCATCTTTTCCGCGACCCAGATGTGCTCGGTAGGGGCAAAGGCGTTGCGGTCGTCAAAGGTCGCTAGCGCGACACCTGCGGCCGTGCCGTTCCGCCGCCAGGCGAACAGCCGCGTGCCGCAGGTCGTGCAGAACACCCGCTCGAGCGTTTCCGATGAGGCATAACGGGCGGTCTCGCCTTCGACCGTGAGCGCGGTTTGCGGAAACAGCGCGCGGGCAAAGAAAGGCGATCCCGTCGCCTTCTGGCATCTGCGGCAATGGCAGACTCGCACATTGATCGGCTCGCCCTCGCACCTGAACCGCACCGCGCCGCACAGGCATCCGCCTTCCCTGGTCATGATGGACTCCCGCTACCCGCTGGAAGCAAAACGCCGACCTCGCCCCTCATCCTGAGGAGCGGCGTATTCGCCGCGTCTCGAAGGATGGGGCCCTATTGTGGCCTCATGGTTCGAGACGCGCTTCGCGATCTTCACCATGAGGGGCTGGCTCTCTAATACGTCGCCCGCCCGCCGGAAATATCGAACACCGCGCCGGTGGAGAACGAGCAATCCTCCGACGCCAGCCACGCCACCATCGCCGCGAGTTCCTCCACGAGCACAAAGCGGTTTTTCGGAATTTTCGACAGCATGAAGTCGATATGCGTTTGCGTCATCTGGTCGAAGATTGCGGTTTTCGCCGCGGCCGGGGTCACGGCGTTGACGGCGATGTCGTACCCGGCGAGTTCCTTGCCGAGCGATTTCGTCAGCGCGATCAGACCGGCTTTCGAGGCGGAGTAGTGGGCCGCGTTGGGGTTGCCTTCCTTGCCGGCGATGGAGGCGATGTTGACGATGCGGCCGTAGTTCTGCTTGACCATCGCGGGCACGATCGCCTTGCAGCAGATGAACGGTCCGTCGAGATTGACGCGCAGCACCTTGCGCCATTCGTCGAGGTCGGTCTCCCACACCGTCTTGTTGACGCCGGCGATGCCGGCATTGTTGACGAGGATGTCGATCTTGCCGAGCGCCTTCAGCGTGGCGTCGCGCGTCTGCTCGACCGCGGCGAGATCCGAGACGTCGACCTTGAACGCGGTGACGCCGCCGCCGATCTCCTTCGCCGTTTTCTCGGCGAACGGCAGGTCATGGTCCCAGATCGCAACCTTGGCGCCGGAATTGACAAAACGCTCGGTGATCGCGCGCCCAAATCCCTGCGCGCCGCCGGTGACTACGGCGCAGCGGCCGTTCAGATCGATCTTGTTCATGGCGAAATCCTTTCTTTTGGTGATCCTCATGGTGAGGAGCGCGCTCTTGCGCGCGTCTCGAACCATGTGGCCCGTGGCCTATCCTTCGAGACGCGGCCCGCAGCTAAGTTTACGTAGACTGCGTACACTTGCCTACGTGGCCGCTCCTCAGGATGAGGAGTCTTGTGGCGCCTACAGCGTCCAGCCGCCGTCGACGATGTGGGCGACACCGGTGGTGAAGGCACTCTCGTCGCTGGCGAGATAGACCGCAAGCGAGGCGATTTCCTCCGCCGTGCCGAGCCGTCCCATCGGCTGGCGGCTGACGAACATCTCGCGGCCGCCGGGGCCCGCGGCGGCGGCACGGCCCAGCATCGACGGCGTTTCGATGGTGCCGGGGCAAATACAGTTGCAACGGATGCCTTTGGTGATGAAGTCGACCGCGACCGCGCGGGTCAGGGCCGCGACCGCGGCCTTGGTGGCGCCGTAGACGTAGCGGTTGGGGGCTGCCTTGAACACGCCGGCGGCCGAGGCGATGTTGACGATCGAGCCGCCGCCTTTTTCCAGCATGCCCGGCAGAAACGCCCGCAGCGTGCGGTGCATCGATTTGACGTTGAGGTCGAAGGAGAAATCCCAGTCGTCGTCCGAACATTCGAGCACGGTGCCGTGATGGACGAAGCCTGCCGCATTGAACAGGATGTCGACCGGACCGACGCGTTTGGCCATGGCGGTGACCGCCGCGGTGTCGCGCACGTCGAGCCGCGCCACTTCGGAGACGCCTTCCTTGGCAAGCGAGGCCAGGCCCTTTTCGTCGACGTCGGTGGCGAACACGGTTGCGCCTTCGCGCGCAAAGGCGACGGCCGTGGCGCGCCCGATGCCCGCCGCGCCAGCGGTGACGAATGCGCGTTTGCCCTTGAGGCGGTCTGACATGTTTTTCTCCTTGGATTTCGACTTGAACTGGATGGTGGCATCTTCGTCATTGCGAGGCGCGAAGCGAGGAAGCAATCCATTCTTCCGCACCGCTGGTGGATTGCTTCGCTTCGCTAATGACGGCGGGCGTTAGTGGTTATCCCTCGCCACGCCGACCTTGCCGGCGATGTCGTGATAGCGGGTGGCAAATTCCATGCAGGCGCCGGTGGCCTGCTGGCCCACGGTCGAGCGATAGAGTTCCTGCCACGGCGTCTGGTTGGCGGGATAGGGGAAGCCGCCCTTTGCCTTCAGCTCCGCACGGCGCTTCCTGATCTCCTCGTCGGAGATCAGGATATTGGCGCTGCCCTTGTTGAGGTCGATGCGGACCTTGTCGCCGGTCTTGAGGATCGCGAGCCCGCCATCGGCGGCGGCTTCCGGCGTCGCGTTCAGGATCGAGGGCGAGCCAGAAGTGCCGGACTGCCGGCCGTCGCCGATGCAGGGCAAGGACAGGATGCCGCGTTTGATCAGCGCGGCCGGCGGCTGCATGTTCACGACCTCGGCGCCGCCGGGATAGCCGATCGGGCCGGTGCCGCGCACGAACAGGATGCAGTGCTCGTCGATATCGAGCGAGGCATCGTCGATCCGCGCATGATAATCCTCCGGCCCTTCGAACACGATGGCGCGGCCCTCGAACGCGTTCGGGTCCTTGGGATTGACAAGATAGCGGTCACGGAATTCCTTTGAAATTACGCTGGTCTTCATGATCGCGGAATCGAACAAATTGCCGCGCAGCACCAAAAAGCCCGCGTCCTTCACCAGCGGCTTGTCATAGCCAAAGATCACGTCACCGTCGGGCTTCGGCGCCTGCCGGCAGTTGTCGCCCATGGTGTGGCCGTTGACGGTCATGGCGTCTTCGTGGATGCGCTTGTGCCGCATCAATTCGCCGACCACGGCCGGCACGCCGCCGGCGCGATGATATTCCTCGCCGAGATAGAACCCGGCCGGCTGCATGTTCACCAGCAGCGGCACGTCGTGGCCGAATTTCTGCCAGTCCTCGATTGAGAGTTCCACGCCGATGTGGCGGGCAAGCGCGTTGATATGGATCGGCGCGTTGGTCGACCCGCCGATCGCCGAATTGACCACGATGCAGTTTTCGAACGCCTTCCGGGTCAGGATGTCCGACGGCTTGAGATCCTCCCAGACCATCCCGACGATACGGACGCCGGTCTCATAGGCGATCTGGCCGCGTTCGCGGTAGGGGGCCGGGATCGCGGCGCAGCCGGGCAGGGACATCCCCAGCGCCTCGGCCAGCGAATTCATGGTGGAAGCGGTTCCCATGGTGTTGCAGTGGCCGACCGAGGGCGCGGAGGAGGCCACGATATTCATGAACTCCTCGTAGTCGATCTCTCCCGCGGCGAGCTGTTCGCGCGCCTTCCAGACCACGGTTCCCGAACCGGAGCGCTGGCCATTGTGCCAGCCATTCAGCATCGGCCCGCCGGACAGCACGATGGCCGGCAAGTTGACGGTCGCCGCCGCCATCAGGCAGGCAGGCGTGGTCTTGTCGCAGCCGGTGGTCAGGACCACGCCGTCCAGGGGATAGCCGAACAGGATTTCCACGAGGCCGAGGTAAGCGAGATTGCGATCGAGCGCCGCGGTCGGGCGTTTGCCGGTCTCCTGGATCGGATGCATCGGAAATTCCATCGCGATGCCGCCGGCGGCGCGGATTCCCTCGCGCACCCGGTGCGCCAGTTCCAGATGATGGCGGTTGCAGGGCGAAAGATCGTTGCCGGTCTGGGCGATGCCGATGATCGGCTTGCCCGATTGCAGTTCATGGCGGGTCAGGCCGTAATTGAGGTAGCGCTCGAGATAGAGCGCGGTCATCCCGGGGTTATGGGGATTGTTGAACCATTCGCTGGAGCGGAGCTTGCGCCTGGTGACGCCGGTCAACGGCTTGTTCATTATTGTTCCTCCGCGAGTAGCATTCTTTGGAACGCAGCCTACCGCGCGGCAGCGGCCTGCACCACGTTCAGAAATGCGTCTTTCGTAAAACCGGGATGCTCCCGGCTCGCTGTTCTAGAGATTTAGTATTAGCGTCGCCCAAAAGGTAGCGCTACCATTTTTTCGCTACAATCATTTGATCGGGACGGGGTCCGCGCTGCCGGCATCAAACGCCGCGCGCCGAAGAACTTTGGCGGATCATGAGTTCGAAACCGAGATCGACAACCGGTTCTGGTGGGCAATTACCGTCGATCGCCGCCGTCACCTTGGTGACGGCGCGCCGGCCCATTTCGTAGCGATTGGTTCGTACGCTGGTCAGGGAGGGGACGGCAGAAGCCATGAAATCCAAATCATTGAAGCCGACGATTGCCATATCATCGGGAACGGAGATGTGCCGGCGCTGGCATTCGAAGAGAACGCCAAGCGCGAGATCGTCGTTGACGCAGATTACCGCTTCGACGTCCGGCGTCCTCGAGAGAAGGTCGGCAAGCAGCGTCCCGCCCAGCGTCACCGTGGTTGGTATCGGCGTGGTCACGATGGTGCGCGGGTCGAACAGCGAGGCGGCCTTCATTGCATCGCGGTAGCCCTGCAGGCGACGCTGCACCCGGGGATCCATTTGCGCGCCGAGAAATCCGATGCGCCGGAACCCCTGTGCGATAAGGTGGGAAACCGCTGCAAATGCGGCATCATAGTGCGAAAACCCGACCATCATGTCGACCGGGTCGGGTCCGATTTCCATGATCTGGGCGATCGGGCAATTCATGGCTTCCATGACCGAGCGGGATTCCGCCGTCTGGTCGATGCCGGTCACGATCAGGCCTGCCGGCTTCTGGGCCTGGAACAGGCGCAGCAGCTTTTCCTCCTGCAGGATGCTGTAGCGTGTGTTGGCGAGCTGGATGCTGTAGCGGCTTCCCTCCGAGGCGTCGTAGATGCCGCGCAGCACGTCCGAAAACACGTTGTTGGTCAGGGACGGGATCAGGACGCCGATCACCTCGGTGCGCTGCGAAGCCAGCGCGCGTGCCGCGAGGTTAGGCACGTAGCCCAGTTCCTTCGCAGCGCTCGCCACCCGTTCCCGTTTGCTCAGCGACAGCGCTTGCGGATTCCTGAAAAACCGCGATGCGGTGATCGGACTCACGCCTGCGAGCTTGGCAACCTCGGTGAGCCGGATTTCGCCGGACTTCGCTCGTTTGCGTTCCATGACGCGCTCATATCACAACAATTCCCGCAGTTGAACAAAGATTGACAGCGCTACCACCGGATTGCTAATGATCTTCGAATTGCGGACAATGGCTCGGCGCAGATCGACTTCCGCATCGAAACAATAAAGCAGAGCAGCGACGGCTTTCGCCGTACGACGCCGGGAAACGTGGAGGGGAATTAGATGTCGTCGGTGCAGATTCGCGACGTGCGGAAATCGTTTGGCGGCTTTGAAGTGCTGCACGGCGTGTCGATCCCGATCGAGGACGGCGCCTTCGTCGTTCTGGTCGGTCCGTCCGGTTGCGGCAAATCCACCTTGCTGCGGATGCTCGCCGGGCTCGAAAACATCACCTCGGGGACGATCTCGATCGGCGACCGCGTCGTCAACAATGTCCAGCCCAAAGAGCGCGACATCGCGATGGTGTTCCAGAATTATGCGCTCTACCCGCATATGACGGTCGCCGACAATATGGGATTTTCGCTGAAGCTGCGCGGCGCCAGCGCTGACGAAATCGGCAAGGGGGTCAGGCGCGCCGCGGAGATCCTGGCGCTGACACCTCTGCTCGAGCGCTATCCCCGGCAATTGTCGGGCGGACAGCGCCAGCGCGTCGCGATGGGGCGCGCCATCGTTCGCGATCCCCAGGTGTTCCTGTTCGACGAGCCGCTGTCCAATCTCGACGCCAAATTGCGCGTTGCGATGCGCACCGAGATCAAGGAACTGCATCAGCGGCTGAAGACCACCACCGTCTATGTCACCCATGACCAGATCGAGGCCATGACCATGGCCGACAAGATCGTGGTGATGCATGACGGCATCGTCGAGCAGATGGGGTCGCCGCTCGAACTCTACGACAAGCCGGACAACCAGTTTGTCGCGGGCTTTATCGGTTCGCCCGCGATGAACTTCCTCAACGGCAAGCTCACGGCAAACGGCAGCCTGGGATTTGTGGGGCCGAACGGCATCAAGCTGCCATTGGCGAGCGCGCCCGCCAATTCGGATGGCCGGCCCGCGGTCTACGGCATCCGTCCTGAACATTTCACCATCGCGGACGACGGCGCCGAGGCCGAGATCGTGGTGGTCGAGCCGACCGGCTCGGAAACCCAGGTCATCGCCAAACTGGGCGGCGAGCAGGTCATCGCCGTGTTTCGCGAGCGTCATCAGTTCAATCCGGGCGACAGGGTCCGGCTGAAGCCCGATCCGGCGCTCGTGCATCTGTTCGACGAGACGACGGGGAAACGACTGAACGCCTGAACATAAATCAAAAACGACCAAAGGGAGGATACCTATGCAGGACTTTACTCGCCGCACGCTTCTTCAGGGCGGCACCGCGCTGGCGGCCGCCGGCGCGCTGACCGGGCCGGCCTTGTTCGATTTCGCCAAGGCCTGGGCACAGACCGCGCCGTGGAAGGCCGAGCCCGGCGCCAAGCTGACGGTGATGCGCTGGAAGCGCTTCGTGCCGGCCGAGGATGACGCGTTCAACGCCATGGTTGCGGCATTCAAGGCCGCCACCGGCACCGAGATGAACGTGTTCAGCGAATCCTTCGAGGACGTGCAGCCCAAGGCGTCGGTCGCGGCGAATACCGGCTCGGGTCTCGATCTGGCCTGGGGCCTGCACACGCTGCCGCAGCTGTTCCCGACCAAAGTGCTGAAGATGAACGACGTCGCCGATTACCTCGGCAAGAAATACGGCGGATGGACCGATGCCGCCGCCAAGACCTGCAAGCAGGGCAATGACTGGCTCGGCATTCCCGTCGCGACCATCGGCGGCTATCTGACCTACCGCAAATCGGCCATGGAAAAGGCTGGCTTCAAGGCGTTCCCGACCGACTTCCCGGGTTTCCTTGAGATGTGCAAGGGGCTCAAGAAGAACAACACGCCGGCTGGCTTCGCGCTTGGGCATGCCACTGGCGACGCCAACCTCTGGCTGCACTGGGTGCTGTGGGGCCACGGCGCCTACACCGTCGACAAGAACGACAAGGTCATCATCAACTCGCCGGAGACCGCGAAGGCGCTGGAGTACTGCAAGGCGCTTTCCGAAACCTTCATCCCCGGCACGGCCTCGTGGAACGATGGCTCCAACAACAAGGCGTTCCTGGCCGGTGAACTCTACTGCACCGGCAACGGCATCTCGATCTACGTCGCCGAGAAGGACGATCCGAAGATGAAGGATCTGGCGGACGACACCTACCACGCGCTGTGGCCGGTCGGCCCGGTCGGCCATCCGACCGAACTACAGCTTGCCGTTCCGATCCTGGCGTTCAACTTCACCAAATATCCGAATGCCGCGAAGGCCTTTATCGCCTTCATGCTGGAGAAGGATCAGTTCGAGAAATGGCTTTCGGGTGCACGGGGGTATCTTACCCACACGCTCAACGCCTACGACTCCGCGCCGGTATGGACCGCCGACCCGAAGAACCAGGTGTTCAGCCAGGCCAGCAAGCGCGCGCTGCCCGCTTCCGGCATCGGCACGCCCGGCGAGAAGGCGGCGAGTGCGATCGCCGACTTCATAGTCGTTGACATGTTCGCCAACTATTGCACCGGCACCAAGGACGCCAAGGGTGCGATTGCCGATGCCGAGCGGCAGCTGAAGCGGATCTATCGCTCATAAGTACAATCGGGCGGGCTGCGGCGAAGGCTGCGGTCCGCCCAATTGACGACATGTCGTGATATTCTACTGCGTGCACCGGTAAAGACGGCATCGCTGCGTCTGAGGGATTTCGTCAATGGCTGACATCGCACTGCAACCCCGCACCGCCAAGCCACAGATCCGCGAGGCCACCGCGTGGGACCAACTCAGGACCAACAAGAACTGGCTGGGTTTCTGGTTCATGCTGCCGGCGATGGGGTTTTTGATCTTCTTCCTGGCCTATCCGCTGGGGCTCGGGATCTGGATTTCATTCACCGACGCAAAGATCGGGAGGCCGGGCGAGTTCATCGGTATCGAGAACTACGAGTGGCTGTGGGGCGATTCGATCTTCTGGCTCTCGGTGTTCAATACGCTTCTGTACACCTCGATCGCGAGCGCAATCAAATTCGCGGTTGGTCTCTATCTCGCGCTGCTGTTAAACGAGAACATGCCGTTCAAGGCGATGCTGCGCGCGATGGTGCTGATTCCCTTTATCGTGCCCACCGTGCTGTCGGCGCTGGCTTTCTGGTGGATCTTCGATGCCCAGTTCTCGATCATCTCCTGGTCGCTCAAGCATCTCGGCCTGATCACGCACAACATCAATTTTCTCGGCGATACCACCTGGGCGCGGATCTGCGTGATCTTCGCCAATATCTGGCGCGGCGTTCCCTTCGTTGCGATCACACTGCTGGCGGGGTTGCAGACCGTACAGCCCTCGCTCTACGAGGCCGCGACGCTGGATGGCGCCAGCAAGTGGGAGATGTTCCGCTACATCACCTATCCGCTGCTGACCCCGATCATCGCGGTGGTGATGACGTTCTCGGTCCTGTTCACCTTCACCGACTTCCAGCTGATCTGGGCGATGACCCGCGGCGGTCCGGTCAATGCCACGCATCTGATGGCGACCTTGTCGTATCAGCGCGCCATCATCGCCGGCCAGCTCGGCGAGGGTGCGGCGATCTCGAGCGCGATGATCCCGTTCCTCCTGGCCGCGATCATGGTTTCCTGGTTCGGGCTGCAACGGCGCAAATGGCAGCAGGGTGAAAATAATGACTGAGCCGCGCCGCAGCGTTGTCTTGTTTGCGCGAACGGGGCAGGCCCCGCGCGCGCTGCCGCAAGTGGTAGCAGGGAGAAAACAATGACTGATCTCCCAGCCTCGCCAAAGGTCGATCTCAAGGCCATCCTGTCGACGCCGTCGAGGGTCGATAACAGCGAGGGCATGAGCTATCTGCAGTCGGTGCCGCGCCGCCTGGTCACGCTCTATCTGCCGCTGTCGATCATCGTTATCATCCTGCTGTTTCCGTTCTACTGGATGGGACTGACGGCGATCAAACCTGACGAGCAACTGATCGATCTCGACAACTTCAATCCGTTCTGGACCTGGAACCCGACCTTCAAGCACATTCACAAGCTGCTGTTCGAAAGCTATTATCCGCATTGGCTGTGGAACACGATGTATGTGGCGGTCGGCGCCACCGTGCTATCGATCTTCGCCAGCGTGCTGGCGGCCTACGCGATCGTTCGCTTGCGCTATCGGGGCGCGCAATGGGTCGGAGGCCTGATCTTCCTGTCCTATCTGGTGCCGCCGTCGATTCTGTTCATCCCGCTCGCCACCGTCGTGTTCCAGTACGGCCTGTTTGACTCGCCACTGGCGCTGATCCTGACCTATCCGACCATCCTGATTCCGTTCTCGACCTGGCTGTTGATGGGTTATTTCAAGACCATTCCATTCGAGCTCGAGGAATGCGCGCTGATCGACGGCGCAAGCCGCTGGCAGATCCTGATCAAGATCGTGCTGCCGCTGGCCGTTCCAGGCCTGATCTCGGCCTTCATCTTCTGCTTCACGCTGTGCTGGAACGAGTTCATCTACGCGCTGACATTCCTGCAATCGACCCAGAACAAGACGGTGCCGGTGGCGATCGTCAACGAATTCGTCGACGGCGACGTCTACCGCTGGGGTTCGCTGATGGCGGGGGCGTTGTGCGGCTCGCTGCCGCTGGTTATCCTCTACGCCTTCTTCGTCGAACACTACGTGTCGGCGATGACCGGAGCGGTGAAGGAGTAGGAGTGCGGGCCCGCGGCCGGGCCGACGGGTCAATCGGTTCGAGAATCCGCAATTTCGGACCTCATCCTGAGGAGCGCGCACTTGGCGCGCGTCTCGAAGGATGGCAGCTTGCACAGTCTGTGGCCATCCTTCGAGATGCATGGCTTTCGCGATGCTCCTCAGGATGAGGTAAGAAAAAAGCAACGAGGAGCTGGGTCTTGCATATTCTGGTACTGGGCGCGGCCGGTATGGTCGGCCGCAAATTGTCCGAACGGTTGCTGCGCGACGGGCGTCTCGGCAAAACCGATATCACCCGGATGACGCTGCAGGACGTGGTGGCCCCGGCGCAGCCAGCCAAATCGGGATTTCCGGTCGATACCGTAACTTGCGATTTTGCCGTGCCGGGTGCCGCCGAAAAACTGGTGGCCGACCGTCCCGACGTGATTTTCCATCTGGCGGCAATCGTCTCGGGCGAGGCCGAGCTCGATTTCGACAAGGGCTATCGCATCAACCTCGACGGCACGCGGATGCTGCTGGATGCGATCAGGCTGATGGGAAACGGCTACAAGCCCCGTATCGTCTTCACGTCCTCGATCGCGGTGTTCGGCGCGCCGTTCCCGGACAAGATCGGCGACGAATTCTTCAATACGCCGCTGTTGAGCTACGGCACCCAGAAGGCGATCGACGAGCTGTTGCTGGCCGATTATACCCGCCGCGGCTTCATGGACGGCATCGGCATCCGGCTGCCGACCATCTGCATCCGGCCAGGCCTGCCCAACAAGGCGGCTTCCGGCTTCTTCTCCAACATCCTGCGCGAGCCACTCGCCGGCAAGGAGGCGATCCTGCCGGTGTCCGAGGAGGTCCGCCACTGGCATGCCACGCCGCGTTCGGCGGTCGGCTTCCTGCTCCATGCCGCGACGCTGGATTCCGCCGTGGTCGGCCCGCGCCGCAACCTCACCATGCCCGGCCTGTCCGCGACCGTCGGCGAACAGATCGCCGCGCTCAAGCGGGTGGCGGGCGACAAGGTCGCCGCCCGCATCAAACGCGAGCCGGATCCGTTCATCGTGGGCATCGTCGGCGGCTGGCCGCGCAATTTCGAGCCGAAACGGGCACTGCAGCTCGGCTTTACCACGGCCGAAGAGACCTTCGACGACATCATCCGAATTCACATCGACGACGAACTTGGTGGTAAGTTCGTCGCCTGATCTGCTTGCCGAAATCTGAGGAGAACCGCCATGACAGCCAGCATCGTCGGATGGGCGCACACGCCGTTCGGCAAGTTCGATACCGAGACCGTAGAAAGCCTCGTCGTCAAGGTCGCCAACGAGGCGCTGGCCGACGCCGGCATTTCGGCCGGCGATGTCGACGAGATCGTGCTCGGGCACTTCAACGCCGGCTTCTCGCCGCAGGATTTTACAGCGTCGCTGGTGCTGCAGGCCGACCCGGCCTTGCGCTTCAAGCCGGCGACACGGGTGGAAAACGCATGCGCCACCGGTTCAGCGGCCGTGCATCAGGGCATCAGGGCAATTGCCGCCGGTGCTGCGAAGATCGTGCTGGTGGTCGGCGTCGAACAGATGACACGAACGCCTTCGGCCGAAATCGGCAAGAACCTGCTGAAGGCCTCGTATCTGCCCGAGGACGGCGACACCCCCGGCGGTTTCGCCGGCGTGTTCGGCAAGATCGCGCAGGCCTATTTCCAGAAATACGGCGACCAGTCCGATGCGCTCGCCATGATCGCCGCCAAGAACCACAAGAACGGCGTCGCCAATCCCTACGCCCAGATGCGCAAGGATTTCGGTTATGAATTCTGCCGCTCCGAGAGCGAGAAGAACCCTTTCGTCGCGGGACCCTTGAAGCGCACCGATTGCTCGCTGGTCTCCGATGGCGCGGCCGCGCTGGTCCTGACCGATTCCGAGACGGCAAAGACCATGGGCAAGGCGGTCAACATCCGCGCCACCGCGCACGCCCAGGATTTCCTGCCGATGTCGAAGCGCGACATCCTGCAGTTCGAGGGCTGCACCGTGGCCTGGCAGCGCGCGCTGCAATCGGCCGGCTTGCAGCTTTCCGACCTGTCCTTTGTCGAAACCCACGACTGCTTCACCGTCGCCGAACTGATCGAATACGAGGCGATGGGCCTGACGCCGCGCGGGCAGGGCGCGCGCGCCATCAAGGAAGGCTGGACCCAGAAGGACGGCAAGCTGCCGGTCAATCCCTCCGGCGGACTGAAGGCCAAGGGACATCCGATCGGTGCCACCGGCGTCTCCATGCATGTCATGACTGCGATGCAACTGATCGGGCAAGCGCCCGAGGGCATGCAGATCAGGGACGCAAAGCTCGCGGGTATCTTCAACATGGGCGGCGCGGCCGTCGCCAATTACGTCTCGCTGCTGGAGCCCGCCAAGTAGGCGGACTCAATTGTCTGGACTTGGGCGATGAACGTTGCCGAATGGCTGGCGGCGACGGCGCGGGTGCGTCCCGATGCGCCGGCGCTGCTGACCGGTTTCGACCTCGACGCGGACTACGCCACCTTTGCGCGGCGGGCGGCAGCGGTCGGCGCCGGTCTGGCGCGCGATTACGGCATCGCGTCCGGCGACCGCGTCGGCCTGTTCGCGACCAACTGCACGCAATACCTCGAATGCCTCTACGGCATCTGGTGGATCGGTGCGGTGGCCATTCCCATTAACGCCAAGCTGCACGGGCGGGAGGCCGCCTGGATTTTGGACGATGCCGGCGCCAGCCTCGCCTTTGTATCGGACGATACGGTCGAGGCTTTGACCGACGCCGGGAGCGATCTGCCGGGGGCGATGAAAATGCTGTCGATGGACAGCGATGATTATCTCTCGATGCGAAGCGGCGAGGGCGCGACGGCGCCAATGCCGCGCGACACCGACGATCTGGCCTGGCTGTTCTACACCTCCGGGACGACCGGCCGCCCCAAGGGTGTGATGTTGAGCCACGGCAATCTGGTGGCGATGTCGCTATGCTATCTCGCCGATGTCGATCAGGCCACGCCGCTGGACGCCTCGCTCTACGCCGCGCCGATCTCTCATGGCGCCGGCCTCTACAATTTCCCCCATGTCCGCATGGGCGGCCGGCACGTCATTCCCGAATCCGGCGGCTTCGATCCGGATGAAGTGCTCAATCTCGGCCGGCAGCTCGACAATGTCGTGATGTTCGCGGCCCCCACCATGGTGCGGCGGCTGGTCGATGCCGCGAAGAAGCGCGGCGAGAACGGCGAGGGGATCCGCACCATCATCTATGGCGGCGGGCCGATGTATCTTGCCGATATCCGCGATGCCATCGCGACCATGGGCCAGCGCTTCGTCCAGATCTATGGCCAGGGTGAATCGCCGATGACGATTACGTCGCTGAGCCGCGAATGGCACGCCCGCGCCGATCACCCGCGCTATCTCGAGCGGCTGGCCTCGGTCGGGACAGCGCAAAGCGTGATGTCGGTGCGCGTCACCGGCTGCGACGGGCAGCCGCTGGCCGCGGACGAGACCGGCGAGGTCGAGGCCAAGGGCTCAGCGGTGATGCTCGGCTACTGGAACAATCCGAAGGCCAACGCCGAGACGCTGAAGGACGGCTGGCTGCGCACCGGCGACGTCGGCCGGCTGGATCAGGACGGTTTTTTGACGCTGTCGGATCGCTCCAAGGATGTGATCATTTCGGGCGGCACCAACATCTATCCGCGCGAAGTCGAGGAGGCGCTGCTGACGCATGCGGACGTCCGCGAGGTCTCGGCGATCGGCGTGCCAGATCCCGACTGGGGTGAGATCGTCGTCGCCTGCGTTGTGCTTGAACCGGGCGCTGCGGCCGACGACGCCAGGCTCGACGCCCATTGCCTTAGCCTGATCGCGCGCTTCAAGCGGCCGAAGCGCTACGTCTATCTCGACGCACTGCCGAAGAACAATTACGGCAAGGTGCTGAAGACCGAGTTGCGGGCGATGATGCGGGACGCAAAACCGTAGGGTTGGCAAAGGCGCGCTCGCGCCGTGCCCACCACCTTCACGTGCGGTGGCGATGGTGGGCACGCTTCGCTTTGCCCAACGCATACGCCCATACGCGTGGCGCCCTTGATCTTCGTGATGCGCTGCCGTTACTAGGTCAGAACAACGAAATCCGGGAGCGAGACTGAGCCATGGGACCACTTCAGGGCATCAAGGTCATCGACATGACGACCGTGCTGATGGGCCCCTATGCCACCCAGATGCTCGGCGATTACGGCGCCGACGTCGTCAAGATCGAGTCGCTTGAGGGCGACGTCACCCGCCTGATCGGGCCGACCCGGCATCCCGGCATGGGTCCGGTGTTCCTCAACACCAACCGCAGCAAGCGCTCGATCTGTCTCGACCTGAAGAAGCCGGCGGGCCGCGATGCGGTGCTGCGGCTGATCGCCTCGGCCGATGTGCTGGTCTACAATGTACGGCCGCAGGCGATGGCGAGGCTGCAGCTCGGCTACGATGTCGTCTCGAAGATCAATCCGCGCCTGATCTATGCCGGCGTGTTCGGTTTCGGCCAGGACGGCCCCTATGCCGCAAAGCCCGCTTATGACGATTTGATCCAGGGCGCCACCGCGCTGCCCGCGCTAATGGCGCAGACCGGCGACGGCGTGCCGCGCTATGTTCCGAACGCGCTGGTCGACCGCATCGTCGGTCTCACGGCGGTCGGTGCGATCTGCGCGAGCCTCGTGCATCGCGACCGCACCGGGCGCGGCCAGCGCGTGGACATTCCGATGTTCGAGACCATGGCCGGCTTTGTCATGGGCGACCACATGGGCGGCCTCACCTACGAGCCGCCGCTCGACAAGGGCGGCTACGCGCGGCATTTGTCGCGCGACCGGCGGCCGTACAAGACTTCGGACGGCTATATCTGCGTGATCGTCTACAACGACAAGCAGTGGGAGAATTTCTTCAAAGCCACCGGCCGCGACGATCTTCGCCGCGATCCCCGGTTTGCGACCTTCGCCGGGCGCTCCGTGAATATCGACATGGTTTACGCGGAACTCGCCCGTATCTTCGAGACACGGACCACCGCCGAATGGACCGAACTGCTCGACAAGGCCGACGTGCCTGTGATGCCGATGCACGATCTCGAGAGCATTCTCAGGGATCCACATCTGGTCGCGACCGATTTCTTTCCGGTGGTCGATCACCCGACCGAAGGCAGGATCCGCAACATGAAGGTGTCCGCCACCTGGTCCGATACCACGGTAGAGCCGGCGCGGCTGGCGCCGCGTCTCAATGAGCACGGCGCGGAAATTCTGCGCGAGGCGGGGTTTTCCGCCGACGAGATCGCAACGCTGGTGCGCGACGGCGTCACCCGGGCGGCGCCCGACAGCAAGAGGGATTGAAATCCATGGACTTTGCCCTGTCAGCCAACCAGGAATCGATCCGCGATGCGATCGGGAAAATCTGTTCTCGCTTCGACGATGCCTATTGGCTGAAGAAGGACAAGGAAGGCGGCTATCCCGCCGACTTCCACCGCGCGCTCGCGGACGCCGGCTGGCTCGGCATCTGCATCCCCGAGGAATTCGGCGGCTCCGGCTTGGGTATCACCGACGCCGCGATCATGATGCGGACCATCGCGGAATCCGGTGCCGGCATGTCCGGCGCCTCCGCCGTGCACATGAACGTGTTCGGGCTCAATCCCGTCGTTGTGTTCGGCACCAAGGAACAGTGCCGGCGCATGCTGCCGCCGATCATTTCCGGCGCGGACAAATCCTGTTTCGCCGTCACCGAGCCGAATACCGGGCTCAACACCACCCAGTTGAAAACCCGCGCGGTGCGCCAGGGCGACAAATACATCGTCAACGGCCAGAAGGTCTGGATTTCCACCGCCCAGGTCGCCAACAAGATCCTGCTGCTGGCGCGCACCACGCCACTGGAAGAGGTGAGGACGCCGACGCAGGGCCTGAGCCTGTTTTATACGGATTTCGACAAGAAGCGGGTCGCGGTGCATGAAATCGAGAAGATGGGCCGCAAGCCCGTCGATTCCAACGAATTGTTCTTCGAGAACTTTGAGATTCCCGTGGAAGACCGTCTCGGCGAGGAGGGGCGGGGCTTCGAATACATTCTCCACGGCATGAATCCGGAGCGGATTTTGATCGCGGCCGAAGCGGTCGGGCTCGGCAAGATCGCGCTGTCGCGCGCATCCGCCTATGCGAAAAGCCGCATCGTGTTCAACCGGCCGATCGGCATGAACCAGGGCATCCAGCATCCCCTCGCCAAGAACTGGATGGAACTGGAAGCGGCCTGGCTGATGGTGCTGTCGGCGGGCTGGCAATACGACCAGGGCCTGCCCTGCGGGCCCGCCGCCAACGCGGCAAAATATCTGGCAGCGGAAGCGGGCTTCCAAGCCTGCGAGCAGGCGGTCATGACCCATGGCGGTTTCGGCTATGCCAAGGAATATCACGTCGAGCGCTACTTGCGGGAATCCCTGATCCCGCGCATCGCCCCGATCAGCCCGCAACTCGTGCTCAGCTTCATCGCCGAGAAGGTGCTGGGCCTGCCGAAGTCGTACTGAGGTTTCGTCATTCCGGGTTCGCATCCTCGATGCGCCCCGGAATGACGAAGAATAGGAAAGTCGCGTCTTCATGAGCTTCGTTACCGGCGTCGGCCTGACATCTTACGGCAAGCACGAGGGCTCATCCTCGCTGGACCTCATGAGCAAGGCTGCCGAGCTGGCGATATCCGACGCCCAGCTGAAACGCGCCGACGTCGACGGCGTGCTATGCGGCTATTCCACCGTCGCGCCGCACATCATGCTGGCGACGGTGTTCGCCGAGCATTTCGGCATACGTCCTTCATACGCCCACGCCGTGCAGGTCGGCGGCGCCACCGGGCTCGCGATGACCATGTTGGCGCATCATCTGGTCGAGGTGGGTGTGGCGAAGCATGTACTGGTCGTGGCCGGCGAGAACCGGTTGACCGGCCAGAGCCGCGACGCCTCGATCCTGGCGCTGGCGCAGGTCGGACATCCCCGGTATGAGGTGCCGCTGGGGCCGACGATCCCCGCTTATTATGGCCTCGTTGCTTCGCGCTACATGCACGAATACGGCGTGACGGAAGAAGATCTCGCCGAATTCGCGGTGCTGATGCGAGCCCACGCCGTGTCTCATCCCGGCGCACAGTTTCACGAGCCGATCACGGTTGCCGACGTGATGGCGTCGAAACCGGTGGCGCTGCCGCTAAAACTTCTAGATTGCTGCCCGGTGTCGGATGGCGGCGCGGCCTTCGTCGTCAGCCGCGAGCGGGCCGGCGAGACCGGCGTGCGCGTGCGCGGCTGCGCGCAGGCGCACACCCATCAGCACGTCACCGCGGCGCCACGCTTGAGCGAACTCGGTGCCGAGATCGCGATTGCGCGGGCAACGCAGGCCTCAGGCGTCGCGATCTCGGATGTGCGCTATGCGGCGGTCTATGACAGTTTTACCATCACGCTGGCGATGCTGCTGGAGGACCTCGGCCTTGCCGGGCGCGGCGAGGCGGCGGCGCGGGTGCGTTCCGGATATTTCGGCCGTGACGGTGCGATGCCGCTCAACACCCACGGCGGATTGTTGAGTTACGGCCATTGCGGCGTCGGCGGCGCCATGGCGCATCTGGTCGAAACCCATC
Source organism: Bradyrhizobium sp. (assembly GCA_041490045.1). Taxonomy (GTDB): domain Bacteria; phylum Pseudomonadota; class Alphaproteobacteria; order Rhizobiales; family Xanthobacteraceae; genus Bradyrhizobium. The sequence goes on along the minus strand of JBGPSI010000001.1, from coordinate 2,529 downwards.
TGCAGATGACGGGACGCGCGGGAAATCGCCAGGTACGCGATGCCTCGATCGCGCTGCTGCATGGCGACGGCGGCGTGTTGTCCTCCCATGTCAGCATGTTTCTGGAGCGGGTGCGATGAGCGGAAACGGCCGGCTTGCGGACTGGACCACGGGCGCGGAAGCGATCGTCTACCAGGCCTGCGAGCGTTGCGGGAATTTGCAGTATTTCCGCCGCAGCTTCTGCGCTGCCTGCGGCGCGCCGAACCCGGTCGAGAAGCGTGCCAGCGGCGAGGGCACAGTGTATGCGACCTCGCTGGTCTGCCGCGCCGCCACGCCGGAGACCCGCGCGCATATTCCCTACAACATCGTTCTCGTCGACACGTCGGAGGGCTTTCGCGTGATGGCCCATGGCGACAACGATCTTGCGATCGGCGATCGCGTCACCGCGCGGTACATATCGTTCGCCGGCCGTCTCGTTCCCTATTTCGCGCGGTGATGGGGCGCGGCGCCGCCTGACAGAAATCGCCGGGGTGGGGTGATACTCGAACCTGCCCTTCACCCCACCCCGTCTCGGATCGTGCTTCGCGTGATGCTTGACGATCCGAGAACCTCTGTCGCTACTCTCGCCCCTGGAGGCGGAGAGCAATCCTTATCGCCAGTAGAACACAACGCTGGCGATGACGAGCATCGCCGTCACCGCCAGCGTCTGCGCAAGTGCCTCCGAGGCTGCCCTCTTGGTGGCTACCTTCATGCCTATCTCCCTAGACTTGGGCATGACTCATCGTGGCGCGCCAGCGCGCCTTTCGACGGTCAGATTTTCTACTCGGAACGCCCCACGCGAAAATTCGCTTTGCTGAGTCCCCACTCGGCGAACATCGACGGTCTGAAGTTCGACCAGTAATGCGGCGGCAATTTGGCCCGGGTGCAGCCGGTTTGTGCGCGCGGGATGGAATCTTCGAAGCGTATTTCTGGCGGCTGCACCCTGAGCGCGAACGCCGCGGGCGGTTGCCCGAGCCCAACGGCCCGGATACTGTTTATGGGAAATCTGCTGAAAGCAGCCTGCAAGCCAAAACCCCGGGGAGAACCATGGCCCGTATCGATTACTGCGATACTTCGAAATCCGGCGAACGCACCCGGGAAATCCTCGGCAAGAACCGCAACGCCAACATCTTCCGCATGATGGCGCATTCGCCGAGCTATTTCGAACAATATTGCCGGCTCGGCGGCGCGATCCGCCACAAGGGCGAACTCGATCCGGTGGTGCGGGAGCTCGCGATCACGCGCACGGGGATTCTGTGCGAGGCGCCCTACGAGGTGGTCGCGCACAAGCGCATCGGCAAGAATGTCGGCGTCACCGACGAACAGAACGAGGCGCTGGAGAACTGGCAGTCCGCGGCCTGCTTCAACGAGGTGCAGCGCGCCGCGCTCGCCTTCACCGATGAAATCGTCAGGCTGCGCCGTCCGACCGACGCGACGTTCAACGCCGTTGCCTCAAGGCTGACGCCCGCCGCGCTGGTCGAGCTGCAGCTCTCGGTCGGCTTCTACATCATGACGTCGAAATTTCTGGAGACGTTTGGGATCGACATGCAGCCGGTGTCGGAAGCGGTGTGAGGAGCGCGTTACTTCGCGGACAACAGATCGAGCTTGGTGTTCGCCAGTATCAACCGGTCGGCCAAGAGCTGCGCCAGGTTGCGCATGATGCGTTCGCCGATCCGCGGATGTTGTTCCCGAAAGCGCTCGAAATCGCGGAGCGGGATTTCGAGCGCGGTGGCGGACTGGTCTGCGAGCACGTCGGCGGAGCGATGGGTTTCCAACAGCGCCATTTCGCCGAACGCCGTTCCGGCCATCAGCGTCGACAGCCGCACCCCGTCGGGCAGCGTGACGTGGACCACGCCGCTGATCAGGAAAAACAGCGATGTCGATGGATCGCCGGCCGCGGCGATCCGCTCGCCCGATCGATAGCTTCGCATCTTGCCGAGCGCGGCGATGGCCTCGATCTCCTTCGCCGAAAGGCCCGCCAGCAGCGGCTGCTCGGAAAGCGCCGATGTTTCATGGAAATCGATGGCGCCGCCATGGCGGTAGACCACCTGGTCCTCGGCCCATTCGATGGCGGTGTCGAGCAGATAGAAGTCGCGCAGGTTCGAAAGCCCACCGGCGGCTTCCCGGATCATCTTCCAGTCCGCGGATGAACGCCTGACGCCGGAGAGGGTCACCGTGACATGATAGCCCGCCAATTCGCGGAATTCCTCGGCCAATAGACGGACACCGGCGCGCGTCATCGCCGCGACCCGGCGCAGGTCGAAGATGACGAATTGCGGGCGTGGCTTCGCCGCCAGCTGGCGCGAGATGTAGTCGACGTTGGAGAATGTCAGCGGGCCCACCAGCTCGATGATGCGGACGGCTTGATGATGGGCGGCCAGAATCTGCCGCTCATGCGGCCGGCGGCTGCGGCGGGACGGGCTCTTGCCGATATCGTAGTCGGCGATGATGCTGTTGCGCGCGTCGTCGCTGCGGTTGAGCATGTGCAGGTCGTAATGGGCCGACAGCGCC